>NZ_JBFTLU010000095.1:0-11568 GCF_056396605.1 Pseudomonas sp. 05T35 | reverse complement strand
GATCATGTGCGTGATGCCACGGTGTTTCTCAAGGATGTACAAGTTGACGGCTTGCCGGCGGCACCGGTGTGGCTGGCCGGGATACCCTTGGTTGGCGAGCGGCTGGCTGGGCTCTGGAACAGCCTTGATCAGCAAGGCGCGGCGCTGTTGTTGGCGGTCAAACCCTATCTGGGGCAGGTCGGCAACTGGTTGCTGGCGCGCAGTGCACAGATCGGCGGAGGGATCCTCGAGCTGACCTTGAGCATCGTTTTCGTGTTCTTTTTCTATCGGGACGGCCCGCGCTTGGCGATGTTTGCTCACCGTTTGCTGGAGCGGCTGATCGGCGAGCGTGCCGGTTATTACATCGAGCTGGTCGCCGGAACGGTGCAGCGGGTGGTCAACGGGGTCATCGGCACCGCCGCCGCCCAGGCGGTCCTGGCGCTGATCGGCTTCCTGATTGCCGGTATTCCGGGCGCACTGGTGCTGAGTATCGTCACGTTCCTGCTCAGCCTGATTCCCATGGGCCCGCCGCTGGTGTGGATTCCGGCGACGGCCTGGCTGGCCTGGAAGGGCGAGTACGGCATGGCGGTGTTCCTCGGCATTTGGGGCACGTTCATCATCAGCGGCGTCGACAACGTACTCAAGCCCTACCTGATCAGCCGTGGCGGCAACTTGCCGTTGGTAATCGTGCTGCTTGGGGTGTTTGGCGGGTTGATCGCCTTTGGCTTTATCGGCTTGTTCATCGGTCCGACCTTGTTGGCCGTGGCGTACAGCCTGTTGACCGACTGGAGCAACAGTCAGGCGCGGGTTGAAGAAAGGCGTTGAAATACGGCGCAGGATTGCTCCCGTAGCAGCTGCCGAGCCTGCGAGGCTGCGTTCGGCTGCGAAGCAGTCGTGAATCAGTAAATCCTGCCTCCACTGTTAACCTGAAAAAACGTGGTGTCTGATTTTACGACTGCTTTGCAGCCGAACGCAGGCTGCGCCAGCTGCTACGGATCGCGTAGCGGCTTGACTTAGTGGCACCCTCTCGCCATAGGTTATGCGCTGATCAGCCTCAGGCCGCGGCGCTCAGGTTTTTGCTTGAGTTCAGGGTATTGGCCTGCGAGTACTGCTGATTCATGCTGACGATCAACTTGCTCAAGGCCTCGGCGACTGCGCCTTGATCGATGGTCCCGCTGTTCTGGCTGCTGCCCGTCTGTAGAGCCGTGAGCAGGGCCGCACCATTGTCGGTGCTGCTGGTGGACGAGGTTGCGGCCAGGGCGCTACTCAGTTCGCTGGTGCTGATGCTGCCATCACCATTCGTGTCGAGCTGGCCAAACAGGGACTGGCTGGACAGTTGCTGCGGCGGCTGAGGTGGGGTGAGGGCGGCAACCAGTTCGTCCTTGCTCACGCTCCCGTCGTTGTTCGTATCCAGCGCCGCAAACAGGCTCTTGTTGTCGGCGGTGCTGCCGGCTTTCGTCAGGCCATTGCTCAGCTCATCGCTGCTGATGCTGCCATTACTGTTGCTGTCCAGAAGACTGAGCATGCTGTCGGCCAGTTCGGTGCTGGGCGGCTGATCATTATGGGCTTGGCAGGACGATGGCGTCATGGCAGCCATTTCCTGGCTGCTCAGACCACCACTGTTATCGGAGTCCAGGCTGCTGAATTGCTGGCTCAGGCTGTTCAGTACGCGGCTGTCGCTTTTCTTCGCCAGGGCGCTGTTCAGCTCATCCTTGGAAACGGTTCCGTCGCCATCGGTGTCGAGCTTGGCGAACAACTCTTTCTGACGCTGCTGAAGTCGCGCGGTGTACGCCGCACTGGTGGCGCTGGTATAGCTGGAGTTACTGCTGACGCTGCCGATCATGGGCTCACTCCCTGGATGGATAAAACCGGTGAAGGCACCGGCCCATGCAGCCTCGGGGGAGCAGTTGTCGTGGGTATGTGGAATTTGTACGAATCAGCACACAGAGTCTGTCAGACCCGTGGCAGGCAGACCACGGCCGTCAGGCCGCCGCCCGGGGTTTCTTCCAGGCTTAATGCTCCGCCCAGCCGTTGAGCGGCTTCGCGGGCGATGGTCATGCCCAGTCCAATGCCGCCAGAGTTGCGGTTGCGTGAACCTTCCAGGCGAAAGAACGGCTCGAACACGGCTTCGCGTTTGTCGGCGTTGATCCCCGGGCCATGATCGATCACTCGAATGATCAACTGTTCACGGCTGTCTTCAAGGGTGATCAGTGCCTGGCCGGCGTACCGCAAGGCATTGTCCAGCAAGTTATTGATGCACGACCGCAGGGCCATCGGTTGAACCTGCAACGGTGCACAGTGCCCGCTGGCCTGCACGTCAGCGCCCTGGTCCTGGGCGTTTTCGCTGAGCGATTCGATCAGCGCCTGCACGTCCATCCACTGCAGGGCTTCGCTGGTACGTTGTTCGTGCAGGTAGCTGAGGGTCGCATCGAGCATGCGAATCATGTCGTCGAGGTCTTGCCGCATCTGCCCTTGCAGCTTGATGTCGTCGATCTGCTCCAGGCGCAACTTTAGCCGCGACAGTGGCGTACGCAGGTCATGGGAAACGGCGCCGAGCATTCGCGAACGCTGCTGCACCTGCTCACGGATACGCTTCTGCATCAGGTTGAAGGTGTGCGCCGCCTGCCGCGATTCTCGTGGACCGGACTCATCAAGCGGTGGGCTGTCGAGGTTTTCGCTGAGGCTCTCGGCGGCCGCGCTCAAGCGTTGAATTGGTCGTGAGAGCAGCTTTGCGCCGTACCAGGCGGCAATCACCAGCGAGATAAGCTGAAAGGTCAGCGGTACGACCGGGCCGCCAAACCAGGGACGCGGTGGCCTGTGTTTGAAGGGCTGCGGCGGTTGCCCGTTGAACCCGGCGGAAAACTCCGGCGGTGGAGGGGGCGGGGGATGGCCGTAATGGTGGAACCAGAAGAACGCCAGAAGGTGCGCCAGGATAATTGCCAGCAACAGCACGCCAAACAGGCGGCCGAACAGCGTATCGAAGCGCGCACGCATCAGCCGATGTCTCGGGCGTCGAACAGGTAGCCTTCGCCGCGAACGGTTTTGATCAACTGAGGTGATTTTGGATCGTCACCGAGCTTTTGCCGCAGGCGCGAGACCAGTAGATCGATACTGCGATCGAACGCTTCGATCGAGCGTCCACGGGCGGCGTCCAGTAATTGCTCGCGGCTGAGCACTCGTCGCGGGCGTTCGATGAATACCCAGAGCAAACGGAATTCGGCGTTCGACAGCGGCACTACCAGACCATCGACGGAGATCAACTGGCGGAGCACGCTGTTGAGGCGCCAGTTGTCGAAGCGAATGTTGGCGCGTTGTTCGGTACGGTCATCGCGTACGCGGCGCAGGATGGTTTGAATCCGTGCGACCAGCTCTCGTGGCTCGAACGGCTTGGCCATGTAATCGTCGGCCCCCAGTTCCAGGCCGATGATGCGGTCGGTGGGTTCGCAGCGGGCGGTGAGCATCAGGATCGGGATGTCCGATTCGGCGCGCAACCAGCGGCACAGCGACAGACCGTCTTCGCCGGGCAGCATCAGGTCCAGCACGACCACGTCGTAATGCTCCGCTTGCAGCGCCAGACGCATGGCGGCGCCGTCGGTAACGCCGCTGGCGAGGATGTTGAAACGGGCCAGGTAGTCGATCAGCAGTTCGCGGATTGGAACGTCGTCGTCAACGATCAGCGCGCGGGTGTTCCAGCGTTTGTCTTCGCCGGCTGCGGGGGCTTTTTGATCATCGTTCAGAGGAGCAGGGCTATTTTGCATGCGTACGTTCATCTGCCAGAGAGGCTGCCAACCACAAAAGATGGGCTGCGAGGTTGTGGCTTCAGCATAAGACGTCCGGCCGTGAGGCGGGAAGTGCTGTAGGAAGTCTTGCGGTTGCCGAGGGTAGCCTTGGGCGGTGTTGAGGGCGTGTCGTGAGTGTATCCGTTTCGACACAATTGCCGGGCGCGCGGGGTTTATCATCCGGCAACCGGCACTGTTGACGATGATTTACCGATCATCGGGTCCCGGACGGGCTCGCGTTCCGCTACAATGCGCGCCGATTTCGACTTGCCTGAGAGCCCACTCATGTCCGCCTGCCAGACTCCTATCATCGTCGCCCTGGATTTCCCTACCCGTGACGCCGCACTGAAGCTGGCCGACCAGTTGGACCCGAAGCTGTGCCGGGTCAAAGTCGGTAAGGAACTGTTCACCAGTTGCGCTTCGGAAATCGTCGGGACCTTGCGCGACAAGGGTTTCGAGGTGTTTCTCGACCTTAAATTCCATGACATTCCGAACACCACCGCGATGGCCGTCAAGGCAGCTGCGGAAATGGGCGTGTGGATGGTCAACGTGCATTGCTCCGGCGGCCTGCGCATGATGGCAGCCTGTCGCGAGGTGCTCGACCAGCGCAGCGGTCCAAAACCGCTGTTGATCGGCGTGACCGTGCTGACCAGCATGGAGCGTGAAGATCTGGCCGGGATTGGCCTGGACATCGAGCCACAGGAGCAGGTGTTGCGTCTGGCGGCACTGGCAGAAAAAGCCGGGATGGATGGCCTGGTGTGCTCGGCGCTGGAAGCCTCGGCGTTGAAGGCGGCGCATCCGTCGCTGCAACTGGTGACGCCGGGGATCCGCCCGGCGGGCAGTGCCCAGGACGATCAGCGTCGCATCCTGACACCGCGCCAGGCACTGGATGCCGGTTCCGACTATCTGGTGATTGGTCGTCCGATCAGCCAGGCAGCCGATCCGGCCAAGGCCCTGGCCGACGTCGTGGCCGAACTGGCCTGATCAAACACTGAAGATCCAAATGTGGGAGCGAGCCTGCTCGCGATGGGGCCATAACAGTCAGCATTGATGTTGAATGTCAGCCCGGCATCGCGAGCAGGCTCGCTCCCACATTGGTTTGCGTTAAACCTTCAGAACCAGCTTGCCAAAGTTCTCACCGCTGAACAGCTTCATCAGCGCTTCCGGGAATGTCTCCAGTCCTTCGACGATGTCTTCCTTGCTCTTGAGCTGCCCCTTGGCCATCCATCCGGCCATTTCCTGCCCGGCGGCGGCGAACTGCGCGGCGTAATCCATCACCACAAAGCCTTCCATCCGTGCACGGTTGACCAACAGCGATAGATAGTTGGCCGGGCCTTTGACCGCTTCCTTGTTGTTGTACTGGCTGATGGCGCCGCAGATCACCACGCGGGCCTTCATGTTCAGGCGGCTGAGCACGGCGTCGAGAATATCCCCGCCGACGTTATCGAAATACACGTCTACGCCTTTCGGGCATTCGCGCTTGAGGCCGGCAACCACGTCTTCGTGCTTATAGTCGATGGCGCCGTCGAAGCCCAATTCGTCAATCAGGAACCTGCACTTGTCCGCGCCGCCGGCGATGCCCACCACGCGGCAGCCTTTGATCTTGGCAATCTGCCCGGCAATGCTGCCCACCGCGCCGGCGGCACCCGACAGCACCACAGTCTCCCCGGCCTTCGGTGCACCGACATCGAGCAGCGCGAAGTAAGCGGTCATGCCGGTCATGCCCAGTGCTGACAAATAACGCGGCAATGGCGCCAGTTTCGGGTCGACCTTGTAGAAGCCTCGTGGCTCACCGAGGAAATAATCCTGCACGCCCAGCGCACCGTTGACGTAGTCGCCCACGGCAAAGCCCGGGTTGTTCGAGGCAATCACCTTGCCCACGCCGAGGGCGCGCATGACTTCGCCGATGCCCACGGGCGGAATGTAGGACTTGCCTTCGTTCATCCAGCCACGCATGGCCGGGTCCAGCGACAGGTACTCGTTCTTGACCAGGATCTGGCCCGCCGCCGGCTCGCCGACAGGGACTTGCTGATAGGTGAAGGTCTCGCGGGTCGCAGCTCCCACCGGGCGTTTGGCGAGCAGGAATTGGCGGTTGATCTGGGCAGTCATGGCGGGCACTCAAAGTTGAATGAAGTCTGATTGATAGACCCTCATGGCGCTTGTCGCAAGGTTTGCTGACTCAGCGAATACATCCCGATTCAATGGAGTGATAGTTGGGTGGGCTGATCCATCACTGCAACTCATAAGCAATCAACCGGCCCTCTGATAGTGCTGCCGCGTGACAGGGCAGGGTGCTTAGACTGCGAGAACGAGATCCCCCCACATCGTTCGAGGACATAACAATGAGCATGACGTTTTCCGGCCAGGTTGCGTTGGTGACAGGGGCTGCCGCCGGTATTGGCCGCRCGACCGCCCAGGCGTTTGCCGCCGAAGGCTTGAAAGTGGTGGTCGCGGACCTTGATGTGGCTGGCGGCGAAGGTACCGTCGAGCTGATTCGGGCTGCCGGTGGCGAAGCGGTTTTCGTGCAATGCAACGTGACCCTGGAAAGCGACGTGCAAAACCTGATGGCCAAAGCAGTAAGCACTTATGGCCGCGTCGACTACGCCTTCAACAATGCCGGGATCGAAATCGAAAAGGGCAAGCTCGCCGAAGGCACACTCGATGAGTTCGACGCGATCATGGGCGTCAACGTCAAAGGCGTCTGGTTGTGCATGAAGTACCAACTGCCGTTGATGCTGGCGCAAGGTGGCGGTGCGATCGTCAATACCGCTTCGGTGGCCGGGCTTGGCGCGGCGCCGAAGATGAGCATCTACGCGGCGTCCAAGCATGCGGTCATCGGCCTGACCAAATCGGCAGCCATCGAATATGCGAAGAAGAAAATCCGCGTGAATGCAGTCTGTCCGGCGGTTATCGATACGGACATGTTTCGCCGTGCCTATGAAGCCGATCCGAAGAAAGCCGATTTCGCCGCCGCCATGCACCCGGTGGGACGTATCGGCAAGGTCGAGGAAATTGCCAGTGCGGTGCTGTATCTGTGCAGCGATGGGGCGGCGTTCACCACCGGTCACTCGCTGGCGGTGGATGGCGGGGTGACGGCGTTCTGAGGGGTTGCCTGCGACGTAGCGTCGGGCATTGTGTTTCAAAGGGTTAGAGGAGGGTGTTTTAGCGGCGTTGTCGCACATTGTGATGACAGCGCCTGTGCTTAACTGGGTCCAGAAAAACAGTTGGAGTGGGTCTCTCATGGAATTGAGAATCGATCGACAGGCGCTGGTGCCTGTCGTGCAGCAAATTGTTGATGCCCTTGCTGGCTGGATTCGCCAAAGTGCCGTCGAGCCAGGAACGCGTTTGCCGTCCATTCGACAGCTGGCCCGGGAAAACCTGCTCAGTCAGTCCAGTGTCATCGAGGCCTATGAGCGCATGGTCGCCCAAGGCGTGCTGGCATCGCGTCATGGCTCGGGGTTTTTCGTTGCCGGGCCTTTGGGCGCGACACATCGTTGCGCTGACCCATCGGGCCCCGCGGCGGCTGACGCAAACAGTGTCGGAGTGGTCGACGACCCGCTGGGCATGTTGCCGCTGGGGCGAGGTGGTATGCCCGAAAGCTGGCGCGAGAGCGACGATCTCAGTTATGCCATTCGCCAGGTTTCGCGTACCGACATGGCCGGACTGTTCAATTACAGCCCTTCATACGGGTTGCCGGTCTTGCGCCAACAGATCCTCAAGCGCCTGCAACAGATGAGTATTGCCGTCGATGAGAACCAGGTTCTCACCACTACGGGGGCCACTCATGGGCTTGATCTGATCGTACGGGCGCTGCTCAAGCCGGGTGATTGCGTGGTGGTCGAAAGTCCGGGGTATTCGAATCTGTTCCAGCTGCTCAGGTTGCATGGCATCAGGTTGCTGGAAGTACCGCGGACCTCTCGCGGCCCCGACATCGAAGTACTCGAATCCTTGTTGAACGCGAACAATCCCCGTGCGTTGTTCATCAATAGCCTGTTCCACAATCCGACCGGCAGTAGCCTGGCACCCGCCGTTGCACAACGGATTCTGCAATTGGCCAAGCGTCATGAGTTAATCATCGTCGAGGATGACGTCTACGCTGACTTTCAGGGCAGTGCCGGCACCCGTCTGGCGGCAATGGACGCGTGTCAGAACGTGATCTATGTCGGCAGCTTTTCGAAAACCCTCAGCAGTTCGCTGCGGGTTGGTTATGTCGTGGCCAGTGCCGCAATCATTACGCGCCTGGCAGACATGAAGATGATTACCAGCCTGGGGGCTTCGCGGTTTTGCGAATCGGTGGTGAGCAATCTGTTGGCCAATGGCGCCTACCGCAAACTGGTACAGCGCCAGCGTCAGCGATTGAGGCGGGATTTGGCGGCGACATTGCTGGTGCTTGAGGACGCGGACTGGGAGGTGTTCGGCAAGCCTGCGGGCGGGTTGTACATTTGGGCCAGGCCACGAGAGCACGAACCGGCGCGGGTGCGCACGCTGGCTCACTCATTCGGTATCGTGCTGTCCTCGAGGACGGCCTTCAGCCCCAGTGGTGAAACCGGCGACTGGCTGCGCATCAATGTGGCCTATGCCAGCGATCCTCGGGCCCAGGCGTTTTTTCAGGCCTGCGCATTACCGGATCGACTTCAACCGTTCTGAAAACGACTCGCGCGTAGCTTTTTGCCATTATCGCGGCGCCAAAGGCTTGTGCTTGGGGGCACCCCATTGCGAATCTGCAACAACAGAAAATGGTCGTGTTGCCATTGAGTATGGGAAGGGGGTTACGAGCAATGATTTCGGCCGTGCAAGGACGTTTTGCCAACCTCGGTATGGCAAAAAAACTGGGTGTCGGTTTTATTCTGGTCCTGATGTTGACAGCCGTGGTGGCTGCTATCGGCGTCTGGTCCTTGCAAACCATCAGCCAGCGCTTCGACGGGCTCAAGCAGATGTCGTCGCTCAACAGTGGTTTGCTCAAGGTGCGTTTGCTTGAGCAGGAATACGCCTTGCACAGTGATCCGAAAACCGTCGATGCCTTGCACAAGGGTGTTGACGCGTTGGTCGCCCTCGCAACGCAACTCAAGGCACAGTCGGCGGCTAACGTCCCGATGATGAATGATGTCGAGCAGTCACTGGGGGCGTACCGCAAAGCCTTCGATGAGTTCGTCGAGCTGACCCAGTCCAAGGAACTGGCGCTGGAAATGGCCAGTTGGTCGGTGTCCAGCGTGGCCAATAACCTTGATGTGCTGCAGGGCGGCCTTGCCGACGATGGCGCTTATGCGCTCAAGGATACGCAAGGTAAGGAAGGCGCGGAGGTTATCGAGCAAGCCAACCAGGTCAGTCAGGTGTCGAGGCTGATGTTGCAGGCCATGAATGAGGCGCGAGTGCGCCTGGATCAAAGCCGCAAGGCCAGTGACGAAAGTGCCGAGCAAGGCAAGATTGAACAGGCCGACCAGGCATTGACCCAGGTTGAGGCATTGAAGAGCGCGGTCAAGGACTCGGGCTACCAGACAGTGCTCAACGAAGTGGCCGGGCATATTGCCAGTTTCAGCGAAAAACTTGCCGAGTACACAGGGCTGCTGACTCAGGAGAAAAAGGTCTATCAGCAGTTGCATGAGCGCGCCGCCGAAGTGGTGCAGCGGGTCGATCAGGCTTACACGGCCGAGGACCGGTCGATGCAGGCAGAGCTGAAGAAGAATTCGGCGCTGATCATTGCGTCCTCGGCGCTCGCGCTGCTGGTCGGGCTGATTGCCGCGTGGGTGATTACCCGCTTGATCGTTGCGCCACTGCGCAGTGTGATTCTGGTTGCCCAGAAAATTGCGGCGGGCGATCTGAGCGCGACCGTGCAGGTGACGCGGCGTGATGAAATCGGCCAGTTGATGCAGGCCATGCAGCAAATGGGCGCAGGGTTGAGCAGTATTGTCAGCGGCTTGCAGGCGGGTATCGAGCAGCTCGCAAATTCCGCGCAATCGCTCTCGGCGGTGACCGAGCAGACCAACCTGGAAGTCAGTAGCCAGAAGGAAGAAACCGAACAAGTCGCCACCGCGATGAATCAGATGACCGCGACCGTGCATGATGTTGCGCGCAATGCCGAGGAAGCGGCATTGGCGGCGCAGACCGCAGACGGCAAGGTCGAAACCGGTCAGCAGGTCGTGCGTCAGAGCATGCAGCGCATCGAGCAACTGGCTGACTCGGCGACGTCGGCCAGTTCCAGCATCGAAAGCCTCAGTGCGGAAATCCAGAACATTGGCACTGTCCTCAGCGTGATCAAGAGCGTCGCCGAGCAAACCAACCTGCTGGCACTCAATGCGGCCATCGAGGCCGCGCGAGCGGGTGAGCAGGGCAGGGGCTTTGCCGTGGTAGCCGATGAGGTCCGTGCCCTGGCCAAGCGTACCCAGCAATCCACAGAGGAAATCGAGCGTCTGGTGAGTGCCTTGCGTTCAGCTGCGCAGGCTTCGGTGCAGCAAATCCAGAGCAGCGGCGAGTTGGTCAAGCTTGCCGTCAGTGATGCGCTACAGACCGAGAGTGCGCTGGGCAGTATCGCTGCGGCGGTCTCGCTGATTCAGCAGATGAACCAGCAGATCGCTGCCGCGGCCGAACAACAGAGTTCGGTTGCCGAAGAGATCAATCGCAGCGTGACCAGCATCCGTGCCAGTGCCGATCAATCTTCAGTCGCCATGCAAGGCAATGCCGCGTCGAGTATCGAGCTGGCACAGTTGGGGGTTGAGCTGAAGGGGATGGTGGGGCATTTCAGGTTGTAAGCGTGTGTGGCGAGGGAGCTTGCTCCCGTCAGCGCGGTCCGCGCTCGGGTGCAGCAGTTGTACAGCGGTACTTGCGGTCTGACTGAACTGAGCGAAGGGGGAGGGTCGCTTCGCGACCCAGCGGGAGCAAGCTCCCTCGCCACGGGTGTTGTGCGGCTTTGCACATCACCACTATCAGTCGTAGATAGCTTTCTTCTTCCAGTCTGCGTCGGCTTCCACTTCCTTGAGGCCTTCGGTCAACTCGTTAACTTCGCCTTCCACCGGTGCAATGTTGGTCAGCACCATGGAGTTGGCGCGCGCCAGCAGTTTTTCCAGGTACTGCAACTGCTCGCTGTAAACCTGCGGGTCTTGTTGTTTACGCAAGTACTGCACGCCACGTTCGAACGCCAGGCGGGCTTGCCCGGGTTGTTCCTGCTGCAGTGCATGTTGACCGAGGTTGTTGAAGAACTCGATGTGCAGCAATACCAGGATGTGGCGAACTTCACGAATCCAGCGCTTGGCTTCGTTGGTTGGCAGGAAACCGTCCTGTGCTGCGCGAGTGATCTGGCCATGCAAGGCTTCAAGCAAAAAGCGTACGTCCTTGGCCTTGGCTTCAGTCTGGATCGGTGCCGGTGGGTTGTTGACCGGAATCGATTCACCTCGTGCGACCAGTGCACTCAGTTCCTCGATGCGGGCCTTGGCCGCCGAATTGGTTTTATCCAGATTAAGCAGGCGTTGGCACACGTTGAGCTCCAGTCGCGTCAGCAGCAGCTTGAGCGCCGGAGTCATCAGCTGGCCAGGGAAGGTCTCGGTGATTTCGCCACAGCGGCGCAGTCGATCATTGAGTTCGACCTTGGTGCGGGCCTTTTCCAGTTTATTGTTTTCCACCACATGGTTCATGTAGCCAATGGCGATCAATATTGCGATCCCGACTATTACTAGCAGGGTGATCATGAGTGGTGTCACCGTGAAGACCTCTTTATAGGGTTTGCATGCGAGTGTAGTGGCTAAGCCTGGGAGCGCATAGGGTGGCGCGACGAGTTGGATCGAGCTTTTGCGCTGCCTATATAGGTAATGTGTGGATG
>NZ_JBFTLU010000094.1:0-11580 GCF_056396605.1 Pseudomonas sp. 05T35 | reverse complement strand
GGCTGGCTGCACACGGGCGATGTGGCGACCCTGGACAGCATGGGGGTGATCGACATCCGTGACCGGATCAAGGACGTGATCAAGACCGGTGGCGAGTGGATTTCCTCCCTGGACCTCGAAGACCTGATCAGCCGCCATCCGGGGGTACGCGAAGTAGCAGTGGTCGGTATCCCTGACCCGCAATGGGGCGAACGCCCGTTTGCCTTGCTGGTGCTCCGTGAAGGCCATGCGATAGGCGCCCGGGAACTCAAGGAACACCTCAAGCCTTTCGTCGAGCTGGGGCACCTGAGCAAGTGGGCCATCCCGAGCCAGATCGCCCTTGTTACTGAAATTCCCAAGACCAGTGTCGGCAAGCTCGACAAGAAGCGTATCCGCGTCGACATCGCACAATGGCAAGCCAGCAACAGCACCTTCCTTTCGACGCTGTAAGCGTCCTTTGCCGGGCCCGAAAGGGCCCGGCAAGCCCACCAAGCAAGCGCTTGGCTTGTTTATTCAGAATTTTCAGCCATCCTTGCCGGGCCGACATCTGTCGGATTGGCAACAGGACTGTTCCAGAGTGGTGGGGGCTGCAAATCACACTTTAGAGGGATCAAGCAGTACTACCTGCTGGCTATAGTCCGCTCAAGGATTTTTAAGAACGGGGCAAACGCACAAAACGGGGCGATGCAACTTTGAATGACTTCGGGACGACATGGGCTCCCCGTTATTCAGAGCGTTTTTAGAAGTGCTCAATGCCATAACAATAAAAGCACATGGAGTAGCGTCGATGACATCAATAAACCAGTTCTGGCGCCGGGCAAAACTGCCTCTGGCAGTCAGTCTCGCCTCTACGCTCGCCGGGCCTGCCTTCGGCGTCAGTTTCAACGTCGGTGAAATCGAAGGTCAGTTCGACTCGTCCCTCTCCCTGGGCATGAGTGTGTCCACCCAACAGCCGAACAAGAACCTGATTGGTGTCAACAATGGTGGCAAGGGCCTGTCCCAGACCTCCGATGACGGTCACTTGAACTTCAAGAGCGGGCAAGCCTTTTCGAAAATCTTCAAGGGCATCCATGACCTTGAACTGAAATACGGTGATACCGGCGTCTTCGTGCGCGGTAAATACTGGTACGACTTCGCGCTGCAAAACCAGGACCTGGAATTCAAGAACGTCAGCAATGACGGACGCAAGGAAGGCGCCAAGT
Source organism: Pseudomonas sp. 05T35 (assembly GCF_056396605.1). Lineage (NCBI taxonomy): Bacteria > Pseudomonadati > Pseudomonadota > Gammaproteobacteria > Pseudomonadales > Pseudomonadaceae > Pseudomonas > Pseudomonas sp. 05T35. The sequence continues at coordinate 10,399 of NZ_JBFTLU010000094.1, read as the reverse complement.
CGTCGGGTGGGGAAATCCTCGACGCCTTCGTCTATCACAACTACTCCATTGCCGATGAGCCGGGTTCCGTGCGCTTGGGCAAACAGGTGGTCAACTGGGGTGAAAGTACCTTCATCGGTGGCGGCATCAACTCGATCAACCCGATCGACGTGTCCGCATTCCGTCGCCCGGGTGCCGAGATCAAGGAAGGCCTGATCCCGGTCAACATGTTCTACATCTCGCAAAGCCTGACCGAGAACCTGTCGGCCCAAGCGTTCTACCAGATTGGTTGGGACCAGACCGTTGTCGACAACTGCGGCACGTTCTTCTCCCAGCCAGACATCATTGCCAACGGTTGCACGGACAATCTGCGCGTGCTGAACAAGCGCTCGACCATCCCGCCCATCGCCTTGGGGCCATTGGCTGCGAACGGTGTCAACGTCAACGAAGAGGGTGTACTGGTGCGTCGCGGGCAAGACCGCGAGGCGAGCAATAGCGGCCAGTGGGGCGCGGCCTTCAAGTACATGTTCGATCCGCTGGACACCGAGTTCGGTGCCTACTTCATGAACTACCACAGCCGTGCACCGATCTTCAGTGCTACCGGTGCTCCGCAGTCGATCTATAACGGTGTCAAGGCATTGCCGGGGCCGTTCCAGGCCCTCGGTCCGCTGCTGGTCGCGGGTAACTCGCAGTACTTCGTCGAGTACCCGGAAGACATCCGCCTCTACGGTCTGAGCTTCTCCACCACCCTGCCTACCGGTACGGCGTGGAGCGGTGAGATCAGCTACCGGCCGAATGCGCCGGTGCAGTTGAACTCCACCGATATCCTGTTCGCCGGTGTTCGTCCGCTGGGGGGCGCGCTGACCAATGCTTCGCTGCTCCAGGGTGTTCCTGGGGAAGACCTGCACGGCTATCGCCGCAAGGAAATCACCCAGATCCAGACCACCTTCACGCACTTCTTCGATCAGGTCATGGGCGCCCAGCGTCTGACCGTGGTGGGTGAAGTCGGACTGACTCACGTCGGTGGCCTGGAAAGCAAGTCCGATGTCCGTTATGGCCGCGATCCGGTCTTCGGCCCAGGCGAACTGCCCGCCACGGGTGCTCTGGACACCTGCTCGCAGATCCTTAACACCTCCACCATCAACGGTGCCGGGGCAGGCGCTGCGACGAACAACCGTAGTACCAACTGCAATAGCGACGGTTTCACCACTGCCAACTCCTGGGGCTACCGCGCACGCGCCATCTGGGAATACCCGGACGTCTTCGCCGGCGTGAACCTCAAGCCCAACGTCGCCTGGTCCCATGACGTCAGCGGTTACTCGCCAGGCCCTGGCGGCAACTTCGAGGAAGGTCGCAAAGCGGTCAGCCTGGGTCTCGATGCCGAGTACCAGAACACCTACACCGCGAGCCTCGCGTACACCAACTTCTTTGGCGGCAAGTACAGCACCGTGGATGATCGCGACTTCGTTGCGCTCAGCGTCGGCGTGAACTTCTAAGCACTGCATCTTCAGGACGAACAAGAATATGAAAGTAACCAAAAGTCTGTTGCAAGCGGGTGTCCTCGGGCTTTCGCTGCTGGCGACCGCAGTCATGGCAGCGGTTCCGGCTGCTGAAGCGGACAAGTTGGGCAAGAGCCTGACGCCAATGGGTGCGGAAATGGCAGGCAATGCCGATGGCTCGATCCCGGCCTGGAAACCCATGCCGAAAAACGCCGGCACCGTCGACAGCAAGGGTTTCCTGTCCAACCCGTATGCCAGTGAGCAACCTCTGTTCACCATCACCGCGAAAAACGTCGACCAGTACAAAGACAAACTGGCGCCGGGCCAATACGCGATGTTCAAGCGTTACCCGGACACCTTCAAAATGCCGGTTTACCCGTCTCATCGCGGCGCGACCGTGCCGGATCAGGTGTTCGCCGCCATCAAGAAGAACGCCACCAACACCAACCTGGTGTCCGGCGGCAACGGCTTGGAAAACTTCGAAACCGCCGTGCCGTTCCCGATTCCGAAAAGCGGCGTCGAAGTCATCTGGAACCACATCACCCGCTATCGCGGTGGCAGCGTGACCCGTCTGGTGACCCAGGCCACGCCGCAACCGAACGGCTCCTACAGCCTGGTGTACTTCCAGGACCAGTTCGTGTTCCGCGACAAGATGAAGGATTACGACCCGAAAAACCCGGGCAACATCCTGTTCTACTTCAAGCAGAAAGTGACCGCGCCGGCGCGTCTGGCCGGTGGCGTGCTGCTGGTGCATGAAACCCTCGACCAGGTGAAGGAACCGCGTTCGGCGTGGGTCTACAACGCCGGTCAGCGTCGTGTGCGTCGTGCCCCGCAAGTGTCCTATGACGGCCCGGGTACCGCTGCCGATGGCCTGCGTACTTCCGATAACCTGGACATGTACAACGGTGCTCCGGATCGTTACGACTGGAAGCTCGAAGGCAAGAAAGAGATGTACATCGCCTCCGACAGCTACAAGCTCGACTCGCCGGCGCTCAAGTACGACGAAATCATCAAGGCCGGTCATATCAACCAGGACCTGGCGCGTTACGAACTGCGTCGCGTCTGGCATGTGGTTGCGACCCTGAAGGAAGGTCAGCGCCACATTTATGCCAAGCGTGACTTCTACATTGACGAAGACACCTGGCAAGCCGCGGTCATCGATCACTACGACGGCCGTGGTCAACTCTGGCGTGTGGCTGAGGCGCATGCCGAGAACTACTACGACCAGCAAGTGCCGTGGTATGCCCTGGAAACCCTCTACGACCTGCAGTCCGGGCGCTATCTGGCACTGGGGATGAAGAACGAAGAGAAACGTGCGTATGACTTCGGCTTTACCGCCAGCACCAGTGATTTCACCCCGGCTGCACTGGCTCAGGACGGTGTTCGCTAACGTGTCGTAACACCGAGGCCGCATCCTCGAAAAACGCCCCGACTGGTTCGGGGCGTTTTTTTTGTCTCGAAAAAAGATCGGTGCATCACCAGCCCCGCAACTTTAGTTCGTAGTCTTTTTGTAGCCATTTGTAGCAGGAACCTTCAATCCGCTCCGGTTTACCGCTAGTCTGCGGACATCTGCAATGCCGACAACAGCACCTAAACAAGAGTTGGCTATGACTGACCTGTTCCGAATCCAAAGGCCATCCGGCGCGGCAATGCCTGTGCTGGAAGGGCGGTTTTACCGGCCCCCCTTGCCCGACAGCTATGTGCTGCGGCCTCGTCTGTGCGAGCGGCTGAGCGCCGGGTTGCAGGGGCGATTGCTGCTGGTCAGCGCGCCGGCGGGGTTCGGTAAAAGCTCATTGGCGGTAGAGTTCTGTCAGAGCCTGCCGGCGCATTGGCAAAGTCTCTGGCTGGGGTTGAGCCCGCGCGACAATGACCCCGGACGTTTCCTCGAACGGTTGCTTGACGGCCTGCAAAACTATTTTCCACAGCTAGGCAGCCAGGCCCTCGGCCTGCTGAAAATGCGTCAACGCCATCAACCGTTCGCCTTCGAAGAATGGCTGGACGGGCTGCTCGATGAGCTGGCCATTCACCTGTCACCGAGCACGCCGTTGCTGCTGGTTCTGGATGACTACCATCTGGCCCAGGGCCCGGTGCTCGATCGCTGCCTGCAATTTTTCCTCAATCACTTACCCGATGGCCTGCTGGTGCTGGTGACCAGTCGCCAGCGTCCCGACTGGCACCTGGCGCGTTTGCGCCTGTCGCGGCAATTGCTTGAGCTGAGCGAACAGGACCTGCGCCTGACCCACGACGAATCCCTGACCCTGCTGGATCGACACAGCAGCTCATTGCGCGGCGAGGCGCTGGAGAGTTTGATCCAGCGCAGCGAAGGTTGGGTCGCGGGGCTGCGTTTCTGGTTGCTGGCCGCCTCTGAAGCGCGCAATGGCGGCGCGTTGCCGCAGCCGCTGCACGGTGGCGAGGGCTTGATACGCGACTATTTGCTTGAAGAAGTCATCGATTGCCTGCCCGCCGAAGTGCAGTCGTTTCTGTACGACACCGCACCGCAAGAGCGCTTCTGCAGCGAGCTCTGCGATGCGGTGCGCGAAGCCCATGACAGCGCCGAGATCCTGCGCTTTCTGCTGTCCCATCAAGTGTTCCTGGTGCCGCTCGACGAGCACGGTCATTGGTACCGTTATCACCATCTGTTTTCCGACCTGTTGCGCAGTCGGCCGACCGCCAATGCCATGGTGCCCACCGCCAGCCTGCACCTGCGCGCCTGCCGCTGGTTCAACGCCCAGGGTTTGCTCGATGAAGCGGTAGAGCAGGCATTGCGCGCCGGGCACCTGGATGTAGCGGCGAACCTGGTACAGAACCTTTCCGAAGAACAACTGCTGGCCGAACAGAACGTCGGCATGCTGCTGCGCTGGAAAATGGACTTGCCCGACAGCCTGCTGATCAGCACCCCGCGACTGATCGTGCTGTACAGCTGGGCGCTGGGTCTGGCCTGCCAGCTTGATGCGGCTGAAGAGTTGGCCAATCACTTGAGTCGCTTCCTGCCGGCACCGTCGGCCACCGCGCAGAAATCCATGCTGGCGCAGTGGCTGGCGCTCAGCGGGATCATCGCTCGTGGTCGCGGCCAGCGTGAACTGACGCTGCTGTATTGCACCGAAGCGCTGGAGAGCCTGCCGCACAAACGCTACGGGCAGCGCTTGATGTGCCTGTCGACCTTGTCCAACCTGGCGATCGCCGACGCGGACCTGTGGCGCGCCCGGGGTTTGAACCGTGAGTCGCTGGAGCTGGCGCAACGGGTCGGTAATCCGCTGTTCGAGGCGCTGGCCCATTACGACCGCGCACGGGTGCTGCAAGCGCGCGGGGAAATTCTTCGCTCGCTGGATGAAGTGCATCAGGGCCAGCAACGTTTGCAGGGTCTATCGTCGCAGCGGCTGTATGCGATTCGCGCGCGCCTGACCTTGTATGAAGGTTTTCTGCTGACCCTGCTCCTGCAACCCGAAACCGGGCTGGCGCGATTGCGGACGGGGTTGAACGAAGCGCGGGCCTGTCGCGATATCAGCGTGCTGATCGGTCATTGTGTGATCGCCAAGCTTGAAGGCTGCAACGGCGAGTTCGCCCGGGCGTTTGCCGAACTGGCCGAGGCCGAACGGCTGATGCACATCTGGGACGTGCCGCCGATTTACTACCTGGCGATGATCACGCTGGTGAAATGCGAGCTGTGGCTGGCTCAGGGGCGCACCGATCTGGCCGAAGCCTGGCTGGCGCGACTCGGTCAGACCTACAACGGCGAGCACGCCGCGGCACCACCGGAGTTTCATCCGCAAATGCCGCTGCACATCGAATTGCAACAAGCGCTGCTGGAGTCCATCCAGGGGCAGCCGATGCTGGCGGAAGGGCGGCTGAACGCACTGCTGGAACATGGGCAGAAGACCGGAAGGCAGATGCTCAGCGTGATGGCGTTGAGTCAGAAGGTGGCACTGCTACTGAATAATGGCCGTGAACCTGAAGCGCGTCAGGCGTTGGGGCAGGCCTTCGAGGCGGCGGCCGGTGGCGTGCTGCAACCTTTTGGCGGGTTACTGCGCGATCACCCGGACTGGTTGCGTGAGCAACTGGCGCAGTGTCCGGCCGGTGCCCTGCGTGAGAGCCTGATCGAGCGCTTGCCCCAAGCCGCTGCCCGCGAGACGGTTGAGCCGCAGCACCCCGGTGAAGCCCTCAGCGTCCGCGAACAGGCAGTCCTGCAATTGATCGCCCAAGGCTGCTCGAATCAGGAAATCAGCGATCAGCTGTTCATCTCGCTGCATACCGTCAAAACCCACGCCAGCCACATCAACAGCAAACTCGGTGTCGAACGCCGCACCCAGGCCGTGGCTCGGGCCAAGGAATTGGGCTTGTTGGTGTAACGACCAGCGATCAGGGACGGGCCTTGGCGGTCAGTTGCTCCCGGCAATAATCGGCAAACAACTGCGCCGGTTTGGTCAGTTGCCCACGTTTGAGCCAGGCCGCCACCAACCCCGAACCGGTGACGTCTTCGACAATGTCGACGCACACCACTTTCTGCCCGTCATAGGTGCATTCCGAATGCGGCCGGGTGACCAGAATCGAAAAGCCGAAACCCTGGCCAACCATCCCGCGCACCATCTCGATCGACGGCGAGCTGAAAGCGATTCTGGGCGTCAGGCCAAGTTCTTCAAACAAACTGACGAAGTAGGTCCGGCTCGGCTGCACGTCGAGCAGAATCATTGGTTCCAGGCACAGGTCACGCAGGGACACTTGCGCTTGCTGGGCAAAACGATGATCGGCCGGCAGCAGCGCGTAAGGCCGTTGCGCCGGCATCAGTGGTTCGGTTTCGATGGTGGCGTCCAGGTCGTGCTCGTAGAGGATCGCCAGATCGAAAGCGCCCGAGGTCAGGTTCTGTACCAGCTCTTGCTGCTCGCCGTCGCGGATGCGGATTTCCACCCCCGGATACAGCGCCGAGAACCCGGCAATCAATTGCGGCAGGTACAACGGCGCGACCGTTTCAAAGCAGCCGATATCGATCTGCCCGGACACCACGTCGTTGTCGGCCAGGGCGTTCTGTTCGAACTCCTTGGCCATGCGCAGCAGCTCCTGAGCCTTGCGGTAGAAGCGTGCGCCGCTGGGTGTCAGGGAAACGCCCTGGGCGTGGTGACGAATCAGCAACTGCACGCCAAAGCTGTTTTCCAGACCCTTGATCGCCGTGGAAATCGACGGCTGGGCGATGTACAGCTTCCGCGAAGCCTCGGCGACGCTGCCGCACTCGACGGTGGTAATGAAGTACTTCAATTGACGCAGATTGTAGGCAGCCACAGCAAACCTCGGGGTGGATGGGTTCGACGCCAGTCTTGACCGTTGAACCCAAGCAATTTGCGCACCGCCCTTATCCACTGCGGCGACGGTTTTGTTGTGCTTGAACAATAACCACATGGCGCGCACGCGGGGAGTTTGGCTGCCCAGTTTTTTCATGGCCTGCGACCACATATTTACTATTTTTCCCCGGCAGCCGCCTGAGCCACCATCGATTGCACAATAAAAAGTCCAAGGAGCATCCGAACGTGTTCGAGCTTGAATATTGGCAAGGCCAGGCCGCCGCACTGCAGTTTCGTAGGCAGGCGTTGATTGAGGGCAACCAGCGGCCGGCGCAGTCCGGGCAAACCTTTACCGCGATCAACCCGGCTACTGGCGCTGTTCTCGCCGAGGTGGCGGCTTGCGGTAATGAAGACGTCGATGCAGCGGTGATCAGCGCGCGACAGGCGTTTGAGTCGGGCGTGTGGTCGGCGCGTTCACCCAGTGAGCGTAAACAGGTGCTGCTGCGGTTGGCCGAGCTGATCATGGCCAACCGCGAAGAACTGGCGCTGCTCGATTCGCTGAACATGGGCAAACCGGTGATGGACGCCTACACCATCGACGTGCCGGGCGCCGCCGGGGTGTTTCGCTGGTACGCCGAAAGCCTCGACAAACTCTACGACCAGATTGCGCCGAGTGCGCAGAACGTGCTGGCGACCATCACCCGCGAAGCCCTTGGCGTGGTGGCCGCGGTGGTGCCGTGGAATTTTCCGCTGGACATGGCCGCCTGGAAACTTGCACCAGCGCTGGCCGCCGGCAATTCGGTGATCCTCAAGCCGGCCGAGCAATCGCCATTCTCCGCCTTGCGTCTGGGCGAACTGGCGCTGGAAGCGGGTGTACCGGCAGGCGTGCTCAACGTGCTGCCGGGCCTCGGTGAACAGGCCGGCAAGGCCTTGGGTTTGCACCCGGACATCGATTGCCTGGTGTTCACCGGATCGACTGAAGTCGGCAAATATTTCATGCAGTACTCGGCGCAGTCGAACCTCAAACAGGTGTGGCTGGAGTGCGGCGGCAAGAGCGCCAATCTGGTGTTCGCCGACTGTCAGGACCTCGACCTGGCGGCGCAGAAAGCCGCGTTCGGGATCTTCTTCAATCAGGGCGAAGTCTGCTCCGCCAACTCGCGGCTGCTGGTGGAACGCTCGATCCATGATGAGTTTGTCGAGCGCCTCAAGGTCCAGGTCGAGCGCTGGCAGCCGGGCGATCCGCTGGACCCGTCGAGTACGGCTGGGGCGATAGTCGACAGCCGGCAAACGGCGCGAATCATGAAATTCATCCAGCAGGCTGAACGCCAGGGTGCGAAGCGTGTGTGCGGCGGTCGGCAGTCGATTTTCAACGGCTCGGACAACTTCATTCAGCCGACGATTTTTACTGGTGTGACGGCGGACATGCCGCTGTTTCGCGACGAAGTGTTTGGCCCGGTATTGGCGGTCACGGCGTTCGATGACGAAGCCTGCGCACTGCAACTGGCCAACGACAGCGTCTATGGTCTAGCCGCGTCACTGTGGACCGACGACCTCAACCGCGCCCACCGCGTGGCGCGTCAATTGCGCGCCGGGACGGTGTCAGTCAATAGCGTCGATGCGCTCGACGTAACGGTGCCTTTTGGTGGCGGCAAGCAGTCCGGTTTTGGTCGCGACCTGTCGCTGCACTCATTCGATAAATACACCCAGTTGAAGACCACCTGGTTTCAACTGCGCTGACAATAAAAACGGAGAACTGGCGATGACCACCCCACGTGAAACCCGCGACTACCAGGCCGCCGATGCTGCGCATCACATCCACGCGTTCGTCGATCAGAAAGCCCTCAACGACGAAGGGCCACGGGTGATGGTCCGTGGCGACCGCCTGCATCTGTGGGACAACGACGGTCGGCGTTATCTGGATGGCATGTCCGGGCTGTGGTGCACCAACCTCGGTTACGGGCGCAAGGACCTGGCGGCTGCGGCGAGCCAGCAACTGGAGCAGTTGCCGTACTACAACATGTTTTTCCACACCACCCACCCGCAGGTGATCGAGCTCTCCGAACTGCTGTTCAGCTTGCTGCCGGGGCACTACAGCCACGCGATCTACACCAACTCCGGCTCCGAGGCCAACGAGGTGCTGATCCGCACGGTACGGCGCTACTGGACAATCCTCGGCAAGCCCGAGAAGAAAGTCATGATCGGYCGCTGGAACGGTTACCACGGCTCGACCCTGGCCGCGACGGCGCTGGGCGGGATGAAGTTCATGCACGAAATGGGCGGGATGATTCCAGACATTGCGCACATCGACGAACCGTACTTTTTCGCCCATGAAGGCAACCTCACGCCCGCCGAGTTTGGTCTGCGAGCAGCGCAGCAACTCGAAGAGAAGATTCTTGAACTGGGTGCCGATAAGGTCGCCGGTTTCATCGCCGAACCGTTCCAAGGCGCTGGCGGGATGATCTTTCCGCCAGAGAGTTACTGGCCGGAAATTCAGCGGATCTGCCGTAAATACGATGTGCTGCTGTGTGCCGATGAAGTGATCGGCGGCTTCGGGCGCACCGGTGAATGGTTCGCCCACGAGCACTTCGGTTTCGAGCCCGACACCTTGTCCATTGCCAAGGGCCTGACCTCGGGCTACATCCCCATGGGCGGGCTGATTCTGTCGAAAAAAATGGCCCAGGTGTTGGTGGAGCAGGGCGGGGTATTCGCTCATGGCCTGACCTATTCCGGGCACCCGGTGGCGGCGGCAGTGGCGATTGCCAACCTCAAGGCCTTGCGCGATGAAGGTGTGGTCACGCGGGTCAAGGACGACATCGGCCCGTACCTGCAAAAGTGCCTGCGCGAAGTGTTCGGCAATCACCCGTTGGTCGGTGATATCCAGGGCGTGGGTATGGTCGCGGCCTTGCAGTTGGCCGAGGACAAAACCAGCCGCAAACGCTTCGCCAACGAGAACGACATCGCCTGGCGCTGCCGCACGATTGGCTTCGAAGAAGGGGTGATCATTCGCTCCACACTCGGCCGGATGATCATGGCTCCGGCACTGATTGCCACGCGTGAAGAAGTGGATGAACTGGTCGGCAAAACCTTGCGCGCGGTAGATCGTACGGCGCGGGAATACGGCCGGCTCTGAGATTGCTGGAAGGTCCTGCGGACCTTATCGCGAGCAAGCTCGCTCCCACATTGGAACTGCGTTGACTTCGGTAATGAGGTCGACATAGAACCCCTGTGGGAGCGAGCCTGCTCGCGATTGCTTTCGCCCATTCAACACACTCCTCACCGCCTGCACCCACCCCGCGCACCCCCGCCCRCGGCGCCCTTTTGCAGTGCSCRCTACCGAGGTTTTCCTTCATTCTTGCCACGCGTGAAGAAGTGGATGAACGGGTCGGCAAAACCTTGCGKGCGGTGGATCGTACGGCGCGGGMRTWCGGCCGGCTCTGAGATTGCWGGAAGGTCCTGCGGACCTTATCGCGAGCAGGCTCGCTCCYACATTGGAACTGCGTTGACTTCGGTAATGRGGTCGACATAGRMCCCCTGTGGGAGCGAGCCTGCTCGCGATTGCTTTCGCCCATTCAACACACTCCTCACCGCCTGCACCCACCCGATTGCTTTCGCCCATTCAACACACTCCTCACCGCCTGCACCCACCCCGCG
>NZ_JBFTLU010000093.1:0-11611 GCF_056396605.1 Pseudomonas sp. 05T35 | reverse complement strand
GTCCTGCATTGCATTTCAACGTTGTGATGCCCAACGAATGAGCAAGCTTCCTTCCCCACAGGATCACGATCAGACGATCGTCGGAAATTCTGCATTCACAAAATTTTCACCGGTTCCAACCAGCGACTAAGCTTCAGACAAGTCCGATCAATCTACGTAAATGGATCAATCGACTATGGGCGCTTTGTGGCAATCCGATTCGAGTGAAACTGTTGTGCCAACTGATAGCGTGGAAGAAGCGCCTTCACCAAAAAAACCTCGCCGTCGTCGTTATGGCTGGCGACTGTTCTGGTTGTTGTTATTGATTATTCTGGTTGCGCTCGGCTGGGCAGCCTCCAAGGAAATGCGCACCTCGAAACTGCAAGCGCGCGAATTCAGCCAGTTTGCTGCATCGCTGAGTTACTCGATGCAACCGGGGCCCAGCGATTCGATTTTCTATCCGGGTGCCGGGCCTTTCGACAAGCGCCTGGGCTACAGTTCTCTGGGTGAGTTTTTGCCACGCTTGCTCAAGCGTGGCTACATGATCTCCGCGCAAACCCGTTTCTCACCGAAGCTGTTCAACTACAGCGAAAAGGGCTTCTTCGTGCCCTACGCGGAGAAAATCCAGGCCGGCCTGTCCATTACCGACTGCCGCGCCTTGCCCTTGTATCAGTACAACTATCCGCAGCAACTGTATTCGAGCTTTGCCGCGATCCCGCCGCTGGTGGTGCACAGCCTGCTGTTCATCGAGAACCGCGACCTGCTCGACCCCAAACAACCCCTGGCCAACCCCGCTGTGGACTGGCCGCGTTTTGGCAAGGCAGCCTGGTCGCAAATCGCCAAACTGTTGCACCTGCCCGGTCAGACTGCCGGTGGCAGCACCCTGGCCACTCAACTGGAAAAATACCGCCACTCGCCCGATGGCCTCACGGTGTCGGGCGGCGAGAAAATCCGCCAGATGATTTCCGCCAGCGTGCGCGCTTATCAAGATGGCCCGCAAACCCTCACGACTCGTCAAAACATCGTGCGCGATTACCTCAACAGCGTGCCGCTGTCGGCGGTGCCCGGCCACGGTGAAGTGCATGGCATGGCCGAAGGGTTGCGCGTGTGGTACGGCGCCGACTTCAATCAGGTCAATAGAGCCCTGACAAGTGTTGCCAGTGACCCGTTGAGTCTGTCTCAACGCGGTCTGGCCCTGCGTCAGGTACTGTCGCTGATGATCGCCCAGCGTCGGCCTTCACACTACCTGGCCAATGGCCGTGACGAACTGGTAGAACTCACCGACAGCCACATCCGCCTGCTCGCACAAAACGGCGTGATCGACGACCCGCTGGCCGCTGCCGCACTGGCGAGCAAGGTGACCTACCGCGACTGGCAACAACAACCGACCATTCAACCGATCGAATCCAACAAAGGCATCAGTGTGGCGCGCAGTCGACTGGCCGCCCTGCTCAATCGCCCTTTGTATGACCTCGACCGCCTTGACCTGTCGGCCACCAGCACCTTGCAGTACGACCTGCAAACCAAGGCCACCGAGTACCTCAAGCATCTGGCCGACCCGACTTACGCGGCGCAACTGGGCCTGCTCGGCGAACACTTGCTGACCCCCACCAGCACGACCCAGGTGCGTTACAGCTTCACCCTGTTCGAGCGGACCCCCGATGGCTCGCGCGTGCGCGTGCAGACCGACAGCACCGATCAACCTTTCGACATCAACGAAGGCAGCAAACTGGAACTGGGCTCCACCGCCAAACTGCGGGTGTTGACCTCCTACCTGCAAATCATCTCCGAACTGCACGACCGTTATGGCGACCAGCCACCGGCCGTGCTGAAAAAAACCGCGGTCCCCGAGCAGGACGTGATTTCTCGCTGGGCCGTCGATTACCTGATCCAGAACACGGACCGCAGCCTGCCGAAAATGCTCGATGCGGCGCTCAACCGTACGTACTCGGCCAACCCCGGCGAATCGTTTTTCACGGGCGGCGGCCTGCACACCTTTCACAACTTCCGCAAGGAAGACAACGGCCGTAGCCCGACCCTGCGCGATGCCCTGCGCGAATCGATCAACCTGCCGTTCATTCGCCTGATGCGCGACCTGGTGCGCTACAGCACTTACTCGGGGCCCAACAGCAGCGGCCAGTTGCTCAGTGACGATGACAACCCACGGCGCCAGGAATATCTGGCGCAATTCGCCGACCATGAAGGCACCGCGTTTTTACTGCGCTTCTGGAAGAAGTACCAGAAGAAGGACACCCAGGCTCGCCTCGAGACCTTCCTCGACAGCATGCACCCGACGGCTATTCGTCTGGCCGCGGTGCACCGTTACCTGCTGCCCGAGGCCAGTCAGGAAAGCTTTAACAGCTTTGTGCGTGCACACCTGAAAACGGCCAAAAATACCGATAAAAATATCGACAGAACCGCCGGCAAGCTCAACGAAAAACTCACTGACGAGCGCCTGGAAAAACTCTATAAAACCTACGGGCCGGGCGCCTTTGACCTGCCCGACCAGGGCTTTATCGCCAAGGTCCACCCACTGGACCTGTGGCTGATGGGCTACTTGCTGAACCATCCCGACGCCAAGTTCAGCCAGATCGTCAAAGCCAGTGAATACGAACGCCAGGAAGTCTACAGCTGGCTGTTCAAGAGCCGGCACAAGAGCGCCCGCGACAGCCGCATCCGCACCATGTTGGAGATCGAAGCCTTCCTCGACATTCACCAGCGTTGGCAGAAAGTCGGCTACCCGTTCGACCACCTGGTGCCGTCACTGGCCACGGCCATCGGCAGCTCCGGCGATCGGCCAGCGGCTCTGGCAGAGCTGATCGGGACGATCCTCAACGATGGTGTGCGGATGCCGACCCTGCGCATCGACAGCCTGCATTTCGCCGCCGGCACGCCGTATGAAACAACAGTGATCAATGACCCGGAAAAAGGCAAACGAGTGATGCCGTCCGAAGTGGCGACGGCAATGCGCGAAGCGTTGTCGCAAGTGGTAGACGCCGGTACCGCCAAACGGGTCGCCGGTACATTCAAACTGCCAAATGGCACCCCGCTGGCCATGGGCGGCAAGACCGGCACCGGTGACAACCGCATTGAAGCCTTCGGCTCCGGTGGACGGGTGCTGAGTTCGAAATCGATCAACCGTACCGCCACGTTCGTGTTCTACATTGGCGAGAATCACTTCGGCACCCTGACCGCCTTCGTGCCTGGCGCCTCGGCCGAATCCTTTAAATTCACCTCGGCGTTGCCGGTACAGGTACTCAAAGGCATGGCACCGATTCTCACGCCGTATCTGCAACCGGGGAGCCACACACTGTGTCTGCCTGCCAACGTAGCGCAGCGCTAATAAAAGGGAACACTAAAAGAAGGTAGTAATTAGTTATTTTCGGCATTGCAAATTTCAATGTTTCATCAGCGTGGACAGCTGTTTAACAGTGAAAATCCAGACTGTTACTTTGAGCCCCGGGAGTTAGGCTGGTAACTCCGATTAAGGCTCAAGGTTTATTAAAAGCATGTCTGACTTACAAGGAAGTATCTCTGCTCCCCAGGCACCGCCAGCAGGCGATAATAAAGGCCGCCATTACGATTTCATCAAGCGTCGGATCCACCCCACCTTCAAAAAGGCTTCATTGCAAAGGGTTCGGGAGCTGAGCCTCACCAGAACCGGGGCTGCGCAATGGATAACCACAGCCACAGACTTCGATCACAGGCAGTTACAAAAGGCCAACCTTAAACTCTGGTCTGCTCAGAACACGGTGGACCGGTTTATTGAAGAGTTACAAAACATCTATGAGTTCGCGGAACCTTTACTCACCCAGGCGCTGATGGAACAGTTCGGCGTCGATGCCGATGTCAGAACAACTTACTTGCATCTCTATTTACCCAAGGAGCGCCCTTGGTATGTCATCAACACGTCCGCAGKTGTTGTCACCCGAACCGTCTCGCTGCTGGACGCCGCTTTACACAACTTCGCGCGCACCGAAACCTGCGAGCCCGATTCAGACTTCATCAGCCAGCCCGATGAGCGCGGGCACTTCGACACTCTGCCGATCAGACGCAAAATGTCCATCGCCCAGTTCCAGACCCTGTGCCGCGAACTGGACATCGGTGCCCGCTATACCCAATACCTTGAAGAGCGGTTGCTGCCCAGCGATGGGCTTGCGCAGAGTTTTTTGAAACTCAAAGTCGTCGAGAGCGAGAAAGCCTCATTCAAAGCCGCCGCTCAACAAGCGGTGATGACCGGCGACATCGACTCCGATGCCCGCGACCTGATCCTGAAGATGCTCGATGGCCAGCGCAACCTCACCCGTCATGGCCGGGTGATGCGGTTCGCTGAACTGTCCATTCTAAATAGCCGCCTGACCGGGATCGTGTTGATTACGCCGAACCTGGACCGCGCCCGCGAGGTTGTACCGATATTCGCCTACGTCCCACAGGACCCTGAGCATCCACTGAAAGAGTACCCCTCAACCGTCCACTTCATGAATGAACTGACTCGCCAACTGCGCGACAACGACGCCATATCGTCCAGCGCAATGACGTACCGGCAGTACTTCAGCCGCTTCGTCGATCAGCACCAGCGCGGGCATTTTTTCGGCGGGCTGCAACAACGTCTGTTCGAGGTGAAATGGCATCAGAAAGAACCGCTGGACCAAGGGCCTAGCTGGCGAGAAGTCCCGGTCACACCCCCCAATCTGCATTTCAGCGCCGCACCGATCACCGGCGAATTATGGGAGCACCTTTACCAGCAAAAACTGAACAAGATCCTCAATGACGCCCGACACATTGCCGTGTCCACCGCCGACACCGATCGCAACGCCCGCTGGGCCTGGTGGGAGAACTTCAAAAAAATAGTCTCGGACCTGTTCAACGTCGCGCTGTTGATCGCCACACCCTTCGTCCCGGGCCTGGGCGAATTGATGATGGTCTACTCGGCCTACCAGATTGCCAGCGACGTCATCGAAGGCATCGTCGACATGACGTTGGGCCAGTGGACCGAAGCCGCCGAGCATATCGTCGGCGTGGTGACCGACGTCGTTCAGCTGGCGGCCTTTGCGGTGGGCGCGCAGATTGGCCAGTTCGCTCTCTTGAAGCTCTCGCCGCTGATCGAGGGCATGAAACCGGTGGAACTGCCTAACGGCCAGCCCCGCCTGTGGCATCCCGATCTCAGACCTTACGAACTGCCGGATTACACCTTACCGGCCAACTCCAGACCTGACGAATCGGGCCTTCATTCCCACGACGGCCAGGACATTCTGCCGCTGGATGAAAAACATTACGCGGTGCAACAAGACCCGAAGACCGGCAACTATCGGGTCAAGCACCCACACCGCCCCAACGCCTATTTGCCCGAGTTGAAACACAACGGTCTCGGCGCCTGGACCCATGAAGCCGAGAACCCGCGCGCGTGGGAGAACCCGACACTGATGCGTCGTCTCGGCCACTCCGTGGACGGTTTCAGCGATGCAGAACTCGAACACGTTCGCCTCGCCAGCGGCACCGAAGACGGTGCGTTGCGCCGGATGTACGTCGACAACACGGCCCCGCCACCGTTACTGGACGACAGCCTCAAACGCTTGAACATCCAGCGCCAGACCCGGCAAGCCATTGAACGAATTCGAACAGGCCTGTCTCTGGACTCATCGTCTTACTGGTTTGAACCGCTGGCGACTTACCTGGACGGCTGGCCTTCGGATAAAGCCCTGAAGGTCTATGAAAACGCCGACATGAGCGGCCGGTTCCGCCAGTACGGCAATGCCGACGCGAGCGACGAGCAAACACTTTCCACCAGTCTGGCCAGCATCATGAGCGACCGGTTTGCGCCAAGCCTGGTCGAGTTCCTCAGCGAAGAAGAACTGCAAGCGGTGCTCGGTGGGCCAATCGCCAAAAACCATCGGGTGCAAGCGCTGCGTAATCGTCTGGCGGACGAAGCCAATCGCCTGAACGCCGATATCGTCAATCAGCTGTATCAGGGGGCACAAGCGTCCAGTGATCCGCAGGTTCGGCTGATTCGCCAGGCATTTCCGGAGCTGCCCTCCCGAGCGGCACAGACGTTGTTGAACAGTAGCGAGGGTGCAGACCTCATGCGCATGACACAGGAGCAACGCCTACCGCTGAGCCTCAAAAGCCGCGCCCGTGAAGCCGCCTTCGAAGCCCGGACCAACCATGCGTATGAGGGCTTTCACGACGGCGCGCAGTGGGTGCCGGAAACCGAAAGCCTGGTGCTGAACGCGCTCAGGATTCATACCGACACGTTCGCGCAATTGCGCATCGAGGTTCGCGAAGGCAGCGATGCCGGGCCACTGCGCGGCAGTGTGGGTGCGCAGGACGCRCCGACAGTCCGGGTGCTGGTCAGGGATGACGTGAACCAATTCGAAGTCTGGGACGCCGAAAACCACAAGTTGCATGAAGCCGCTGATTTTTTCGAAGCCGTGCTCAAGGCCTTGCCGAAAAACCAACAAACGCAATTGGGTTATCGACCCGGCCAGGGAGCCTTTTTCAAACAATGGGTGATGGTCAAGACCGAGACGCCTGCCGAACGCCGCACAGCGCTCGCCGCACCGCCTATCCGGCCGTTGGCTGACCATGAAGACATGATGCTGTTGCGCGGCCCCGGCCTTTCCATCACAGCTGCCACGCTCACTGAACGGGTGCAGGACCTGTACCCCCACTTCAACGACAGGGAGGTCAATACCTTTGTTCGGTCCCTGGGCTCGCAAGAGCAAGGGCAGCGGACACTGACACGACTGGACCGCGAGCTGGATGATCTTCGCGTGCTGCTCAATCGCTGGCGATACCAGCAACCTGATACGTGGGGGCCGGATCGACAAGGGTTCGTGCGAGGCGGCGGTCTGCACATTAGCGAACGGCTCGTCGATTGTTTTAAAAGAAAACCCACGGTCTTCGGCGAACGCAGTACCACCGTCGACGGCGGTTATGCGCTGGATCTGTCAACCGAGTTCGATGTTCTTGATCTCGAACGCTGGTGGAAAAAACTGCCGGATATCAAGCACTACCTCGATCAGGTCAGCACCTTGAACCTGGACCGCACGAACTTTTCCGCAACCTCCACCGGGCTGTTGAAGGACTTCCCCCATCTTCGGCAACTGAGTGCCAGGAGTTGCGGGCTGACGCAGCTGCCTGAGGATATTGGCAAGATGCACTACCTTCGAACGCTGCGTCTGATGAACAACGACATCACGTTGACACCCCAGGCTGTCGAACAACTGCGAAACCTGACCCACATGGAAACGCTCAGGCTCGATGACAACCCGAAACTGGCGAGGCTGCCGAACGTTGAACGCATGCCCAAGCTGAGAATCCTGAGTTTGAGCAACACCGGGGCAACCACGTGGCCCGACGGCCTCTTCGCGCCCATCGGCAAGCCTCGACCGCGCGGTTTTTTCCTGGATCTGCAGGAGAACCCGATCAGTAAAATCCCGACCGTCGTGCCCGGCTCGGAGGATGCATTCATCGTGGCGCGAACCCGTTTGTACGAAAGGAGTCTTTCAGAGGTAAATCTGGTCATTTTCAAAGAGTATCGGCGCTCGGTCGGCATTTCTCCCGAACAGCTCTATACCGACGCCGCTACCAATGCGATGGCCCAATGGCCGATGAACGACGACTCTCAATGGTGGAGCTCCGAGGTCTCCGGGCTGGGCACCTTCCGGCAAGAAGCCTGGCACGACTTGATGACCGAACCGGGTTCTGAAGGTTTTTTCTCGCTGATCCAGAAGCAGACCCGCTCGGCCGATTACCAGGCCGGCGGTGAATTGCGCAGACAGCTCAGCAGCCGGGTATGGCGAATGATCGAGGCCATCGACCTGGACAGCACGTTGCGCAAGGAACTGTTCGAGATGGCGACAGCGCCTACCACCTGCGCTGATGCGGGGGCCCAGGTATTCAACCATATGGGCATCAAGGTGCTCGCATCCGAAGCCTATGCCTTGTCGACGTCGGGCGCGAGCCTTGAAAGCCGCCTGGTCAACCTGGCCAAAGGTGCCGCTCGCCTGGAGCGGGTAGATGATATCGCGCGCGAAGAGTTTCGCCGTCGCAACGAACACCCGGAGAGTGTGGAGGAGGCGAACCCGGATGAAGTCGAGGTGTTTCTGGCGTTTGAAACCGGGCTGGCCGAACGCCTGGAGTTGCCTTGGCAATCGATAACCATGCGCTACCACGAACGGGCAGCAGTCAAACAAGCCAAGCTCGACACCGCCTTTGACACCGTGACGTCGATGGAGAGTGGCGATGGACTGATCAATGCAATGATCGAGCAACCCTTCTGGGAGAAATACCTGCGTGACACCTACCCGATCGAGTTCAGGCGCAATGCCCGACTGTACGAAAACAAGACCGACCTGCTGGATGAGTTGCGCGAAGCTCAACACGCCTGGGTCCGTTCCAAAGGCATGCAGATTGCTCAACGACAGGCACTCAAACAGCGCGTCGAGGACCTCGCCCGGCAATTCAACGTCGACGACAGCGTTGTACTCACCGATGAGGACATGAGCGATGAAGTCTATGGAGGATTGCTCAACGACATTGGCTACGAGGAGAAGCAACTGAGCAGGCGGTTGACGCGCGAGGCGTTGCACAAGGCCGCGTAGAGGTAACCCGCCCTGAAGGCTCCCGGCCCCGCCTTCAGGGCTTTACCGGAAAACCGGTTCGCGCCTCACGGTTATCCCACTTCGGAGTCCCAGATCACCGTGATAGTCCCGGAATAGTTGGCTGCTACACCGGGTCTCAACATGAAGTCCACGTAATAGCTTGCAATCTCGAAGTGCAACACACCTGGAGCCCGATCCACATAAAACCCGGGTTTGAATTCTTGCGCATTCGCCTGGCCCACACGCAACGGATGACGATTGACCGGTTGCCCACTGAGGTTCGTCAAGCCGTTGGGCAGGCTGACACTGAGCTGCACCACGGCTGCGCGTTGTGAAACCGGGTCACGGATCATGCAATCGAACAGCCCTGTAATCTGGCACTCCACGAGCATCTTGAAGCGACTCRACGACGAAATATTGAATGTTTGATCACGAAACAGCCGTGTCGGTCTGCGCCCCTGCGTCAGCCAGGCCTGCCATCCCCCCTGCGGGACCAGTTCAACGCGATTGCCACCGGGAGGTATGTCGACTTTCAGGGTATGTTCGACCGTCAGGGTGAAATTAAGGGTAATCACATCATCATTGGGCAACAGGATATCGCCCATGTCGAAGTCTTTATAAGGCCCCGCGGTATAGTTCAATACACCCCGGTAAGTGCCGGTCGACATCTTTAGCGGATCGGGTGTCACCAGCTCATAGGAGAAACTTACATCCTGATAGGCAAACTGGAGTGACTCGGGAATCAGCTTCTGTGCCTGTTTCGAGCAAACGCCTGCATTAGCCGGCACTCTCCAGAAAAAAGCAAAAAAATGGGCAGACCCATAACCCACTCCACCATAGCCACAGGGTGGCGGAGCATATACCCAACCACTCTGCCAGACACCAGCCGGCAGAGGATCCTTGATCGTATAGGCCGCACCTATACCGTTGATGCGCATTTTAACCGTCTCGGGTTGACCGGTTCCGTCATGGATGACAGTGACTTCTTTCCAGTACGACGGCACCTTGAACATCGGGCCCTGACGTTCGTCATGCAGTGGAAGGATGGGGGCGATCGACTTGAAACGAATCGGCAGGGCGATGCTGAAGACCCCGTTTTCGCAATAGGCCGGATGATCGCCACAATAACCGCCTTGTGGTGTTGTGTTTACAAAAGCATTTTGCATCGGCTTTGCCGGATCAGGCCGGAACACGGCGGTCATCTCTACGGTGGCCGCACCGACTGACGATGCGAGAACTGACGAAAACACTCCCGCCAATACCGATGCTCTGTTGGTTCTCAATACCTTTAATGCTTGCATGACTCGCACTCTCCACTCCATGGTTCCAACGACTACAACCTCTAAACTTCCGAATCCCAGATGACCGTCGCATTGCCCGAATACTGCCGTTGCGATCCGGGGTGGATCATCTCGGCCACTTCATCCGCAGGGATTTCGAAGTGCAGCGTTCCGGGCTTTCGGTCCACATAAAAACCCGGCTGGAACAGTTCGGTGCCACTGCCGTCACGCAATAACCGTCGACGATTGACGGCTTGCCCGCCACTGTCGGCCAGGCCATGGGGAAGACTTACGGCAACGTGCAGCGGTACGAAATGGCCGGAAACGGGCTCTCTGACAGCGCAGTTTTTACCGTCCTGGGAGTACTGACACTCAAGGCTCATTTTGAAACGCGAGCTCGCGGAAATAGTGAACGTTTGATCTCTGAACAAGCGTGTCGGCTTACGGCCTTGTTGTAACCAGGATTGCCATCCCCCCTGCGGGACCAGTTCAACGCGATTGCCACCCGGCGGAACATCAACCTTGAGTGTGTGTTGCACATCCAGGGTGAAACTCAGGGTAAGGGTCGATGTATCGGGCAACATCACATCGCCCATATCGAAGTCCCCATAAGGGCCGACGATGTACGTCAGGCTCCCCTGGTACTTCCCCGAGGACATGCCCAGCGGGTTGGGTGTCACCAGTTCATAAGCAAAATCGAGATATTCGTAGCGCATCCACGGCACATTGAATTTCGCCTGCTTCAGGCATGCACCGTCCGTTGGCGTTTTCCAGAAAAAGGTATACCGCTGAGGCGTATATCCACCCACACCACTGTATAAGCAAGGGGATGGAGCATTTACCCAACTGAGACCCCACAATTGATTGTGGGCTACCCGATAGTCGTTCCCCCCACCCACCAGGCTGATCACATCATCGGTGACGTACTGAGAGCCCACACCCGTGATTCGAACTTTTACCGGCTCTGGTTCACCGGTCGCTTCATGATAGACGGTCAACTCCCGCCACTGTGCCGGGACTCTGATCATCGCTCCATGCCGGGCATCCACATGATTGGCAAGGATTGGCACACTGGAGTTGAACTGAATCGGTACCCGCAGACTGAACATTCCGTTGTCCCTGCACTCACTGGGATAGCTGGCGCAGTAACCACTGGAAGGCGTGTCATTCTTGAATTGATTGTGTTGCGGGTTGCCAGAGTCGGGTCTGAACGAGGCTTGAATCGACACCTCCTCAGCCCAGGCCGATGACAACCACACCGAGAAGAAAAGACCCGCCCCCGCACAGCGGCCTGCACATCGTTGGAACGCCTGAAAACGGCTCATCCTTTCAGCCTCGTAGAATCAGTGAAATCGGTATCAAGCACCCGGCAACACCGCATTGAAAATCATATTGACGCTGCCAAAGTAATTCCCGGGCTTGTAAACCCCGTCGGCAGGCGGCACGGGCACGACTTCCAGCAAAACCCGTTTACCCAGGGCCGCATCGCTCAGGGAAACCACTTCAGTGCTTTCCAGCTCGTTCAATAACCTGCCGTTGAACAGCACACGCAAGCCAATGTCATGGGCATCGGTACCGTTGGACAGATACGGCCTGCCTTCAAGCCGGGCCTTGATCGAACCGGCTTCATTCTTGACATCGAAATACTTGCGCAAGCCGCCCAAGGTCGAGGTCACCAGATTCCAGGGCAACTGCTGCTCCTGATGTATCCAGCCGGGGTCTGCGGGAATGACGTAGAACGCATGGCTC
>NZ_JBFTLU010000092.1:0-22221 GCF_056396605.1 Pseudomonas sp. 05T35 | reverse complement strand
GTATCGGGGATAGCACATGGATTCAGCCCGGCACTAAAACCACACTTTTCTCCTCGATAAACAGTTGCAGTGCAGCAGGCGACAAAAGCTGCGAGTATGTTACGATCCCTGTTGTTGTAAATATATCCACTCATTCGTTTGCTCCCATTGTGGCCTTTGCTTGCCTCCACATCGACTTAGCAGATGGGGGGTCGGGGAAATACATTCAAGCTGAAATGAGTACAAAGTGCCCCCCTCTTAACTCAAGTGGAGTCGGCCCAGCGTATGGCGCCATTACACCACCACGACTTGTTCAGTAGGGCAAAGACTGTAGTATCATTGGTACTGTTTATGGCGGTATTGTCGTACTACTGTTTAGGCTTGTTACTCTTCGAGCATCTGAAGGATTGGGCCTGACTGAATCTACAAGCCTAGAAAGCGCTCAACAACAAGTGAGATTCGGTTAAGTCTGGAAGGAGTGTCCCGCGGCATAGTTAATTAAACCGCAGGTCAACCTTTATTAAATCCGGACTAATTAATTCACAACCGCTAGAAGATCGAGTATCAAAAGCTCTGCCTAACAATGGAGAACCTATCAGCTCCGATTGGCTCCACAGCTAACGTCAGAGGCGAAATCAAAGGGCGATCGGCTTCATCTTGCCGGCCAGTTGCTTAGCGACCCCTGACGCAGCAGTAAACGCGGCGGCATTGGTGGGTGGTGGTGTTGATCCGTGTGTATGCCCAGCCAGTTGGCTATTCATTTGCTCCACCAAGTCGAGCAGATCACACAGCACCTGCAACACATTCACCCCGCTCGATCCGATCCAGATCTTTGGCGCTTCGTACCGCTGACTGACTTTGGCCACGCTTTGGCGCAGTCCCTGAATCCTTTCCTGCATGTCGCCACCCACCGTGGCGTTGTGCATTTGCCCGACCACCAGGTTCAGGTCGCGGCCGGTGGCCTGGTGCAAATCATCCACAGCCGCCAGGCTCGCCGATCCGCCGGACAGCAGCTTGAGCGCGCCCAGGGCCTCGATCTTCTTGATTCCACCCACCGACTCGGTCGAATGGTCGTCGATCGTCTGGGTGTGGTTCTGGAAGCGCTCGGTGTTGCCCATGGCTTCCACATCGCGCTCGATCGCCTTGTCGGTGATCTTGCCGTCGGTCTGGCGCAGCCAGTTGCCATCGGCGTCGACGCGCTGCTGGGCGGCCTCGCTGTGCTGCCACACCTGATCGCCTTTCGGCACTTTGGGCATGCTCAGGCCGTGAGGCAGGATCGTCTGGATATAGGGCTTGTTCGGCAGGCCGTAGGCGAAACACACCACCACCTGAGTGCCCTCCTCCGGAAAGGCATAAATGCCCATTTCCTCGCCACCCGTGGGCAGCGGCAGCGGCACGCCGGCGAGTTGCGGCAACTGGGGGTCAGGCTCGCCGTCTGGCCCCAGGACCTCGATGTCGACCGCATAACGCGGCCGGAAGTCGTCGCAGATCCCGGCACCGCTGGGCGCATCGGCCACCGCGACAACCCGGGCAAAGCGCGGCAGGTGGTAGCCGCCCGTCAGTTCTGGAAATTGCCGCTCTACGCTGCGGCGGATTGCGTCGTCCATCGGATGGCCATCTGGCTATGGGCAAGCGTCACGCTGGTGATGCGCTCGCCCTGGTTGATTGTTGCACCTGGTCGTAACCCGGGAAGGGCCGCGACCATTGCACTTTGGTTGCCCTGGTAACCTTCAAACAGCTCCACCGGCAGTTGCAGCGCGGGTCGGGCGCCAAAGAAGCTGTCGGCCCAACTACCCACAAAGACTTCGCCGTCGCCCTGCTGCTGCCAGATAAAGTCGGGGATGTTGAACACCCGGGCCAGGCTGTCCATGGCTTGATAGCCGGCGGCCAGGCTGTAGAAATACGGCGTTTTCACGCTGGCGTAAGGCTGCTCCGGCACGCGGAAGCGCAGGCCGGTCTGGTGACTGATCTCCGTCAGCACGGCGCGCAGGTCCACATGACGCAGGTTCAGCGGCAGGGGCTTGGCCAAGATCGCGGCCAGCTCACGACAGAACAGCACCTGCTGTACGCCGTTGGCGGCGGTGCAGCGCTCCACGTAGCCGATGAAGTGACGCTGCAATGTGCCTTCGTTGTAGCCGATGTCGAGCGTCACCAGACCTTTAACCGGCGTCGTGCTCTGAATCGTAAACGTAGCGCGCCCGGGATTTTTCAGATCCAGCCGTACTTCGTCTTTGAGCAGGACAAACGGCGCCCCGTTGATGGTCAGCAGCTTGTGCAGCTTCATTTCTGCTCACCCCCGCCTAACCAGCTATCCACCTTTTTCAGCGTCGCTTCGAAGCCTGTCAGTTCTTGCGGGCTACCGGTCGACTCACCACCGGCGCCCACGGCACCGCCTGGCCCCCCTTGCGCGTTGACTGGATTCCCAGGGCGGCGTCCTTCCACCCGTTCCGGGTTTGAGAGTTTTTCGGCCAAGGTGAACTGGACCAGCCAGGCGTTCAGCGAGTCGTCCTCGCGTGCGCTGACACCATCGGAAAATTGCACCTGGCGCACTCCGAACGCGGCGGCTGTGTCATTGACCACTCGATAGGTCTTGAGCTGACCGCCGCCGGCAGTGGCTTCGGCCAGGCGCATCAGGTCCACCAGCTGCGCCTGATCGACAAACGGGATCATCAGTGAGACGGTCAGGGTTTTCGGTTTGAAGCCCTTGTGGGCTTTCTCGGTGTTGCTGGTCTGCCCCGACATGTCGTCGCTTTCGATACGCAGGGACGCGGTGATTTTGAGACGCTTGCCCTGCACCTGCTGGCCGTCGAGTAATAAGGTCATAGGCCCACCAGCTCACGGACAAAGCTCAGCCCTTGTTCAGAGCCCACCAGCAAGGTGCCGGCGCACAACACCCACTCATGCCCGGGCGGTTCGTCCTCGAGCAGCAAACGGCGCAGCTCACTGGCATTCCCTGGACCGATCAGGCGAGCCCGCATGCTGGTGTCGGCATTGCCGCCGGCCAGCAGGGCTTTCAGGTCGTCCAGTTGCTTGTCGCGGCCCTGTTGTTGCTCGGCCTTACGGGTGGCCAGCGCGGCCAAATCGCCCAGGGGCGAGCTGTCGGCGGCGTAACTCTCCAGCACCGCCAGTTGACCGGCCATGGACTGCTGGGCGGCCTTAACCACCGTGCAGCGCTCCAGCGGCAGGGCTTGCCAGCGTGGCAATGTCCCAGCGCCGGGGATCTCCCACTTTTCGGTTTCCAGTTTCGACAGGTGCCGCGCTCGGCGCTCAGTACGCACCAGGTCCGGCATCGGCAACAGCGCATTGAAGCGTGCCAGGCTGTCGGCCAGCTGGTCGAAGCGCGTGCCCAGGAACAACAGGCACAAGGCGTACTGAGGTCCGTCAGGTCGTCCGCTGTCGTTGCCGTCCAGCAACTTGGCACCCAGCTGTTGCAGCAAGTTGGGCGCGGACAGAAAGCGTTGATAGCCCCGGCCCTGACCAACGCCGCTTTGGAACGGCGTCACGACCAGACACGCCGGCGCCTCGCCCATTTGCTCCGCCAGTGCTGCACGTCCGGCGGCGATCGCGCCCTGGGCAGCATCACCCACCGGCCCCGGGGTGGTGGTGGCCAACCCCTGCAAACCGGTCAGGCGTAGCCCGGTGCTGGCCAGCTCGCTGCCAGCCAAACCCTTAGCCGCGGTTAACTGGTCCATCCAGCCTGTGGCCTGTTCTGGCCAGCGCATGGTGACGGGGGCCCAGGTCATGCTGGCGGCGTCCATTCAATGGCTTTCATGGCCCGCAGTTTCTTATCTTTCAGTGCGGTGGCCAGCGCTTGTTTGAGCGTGTCGGCGTGTTGCAGTGCGGCCTGTCTGAAACGCACCAGGTCCTGGCCCACCAACCCCAGTTGCTGGGCGCTGTGCGGTCGAAAGGCGCGCACCTGGTCGACGTCATAACAGGCGTAGCTGGAGTCCAGACCACTGATGATCAAACTGGTCAGGTTCAGTTGGTCTTCCATTGCGCTGCTGTAGCGATAGGGCTTGCCCAGCGCCTCGGAGCTGAACCCGCTTTCGATGTAGCGGCTACTGGCGCTGCCGATCGACTCCAGCTTTTGCTGGTACAGCGCGGCCAGAATGGCGGCGATATCGTCCACCCACTGACCATTTTTCCAGACCTGGTCCGGCCCCGGCTTTTGCAGGGTGTAGCCCTCCGGAATCGGGCCGACGTCGGTCAGTGTCTTCGGTTCACCGGTGGCGGTGCTGTACACAATGACTCCGCCGAAGTAGTCGAGTAACACCCACTTTTCGTTCACCCAGCAGGCCGCTTTGTTTTCCGGGATCGACGGTGGTGGCGTCTCCACGCAGCCGCCCGGGACCAAGAAAACCCCCGGCTCCAGTGGCGATTCCTCAGCCTGCGCGGAGCCAATGTAAAGCCCGGCCTGAGTGGTTTGGTATACGGTTTTCGTCTTCATGCGAACCTCAATATTTGATGCAGTACAGCATCGCGATGTTCATCGGGCGGGCTTCGGTGCCGCCGGACGCATCGACGGTAATGGCGTGCGTGTGGGAGCCGTCATTCGACACGGTGATGCTGTGACCATGCGCCCCAGCGGCATCGATGTTGAGCCAGTGGATGTGATCCCCAGCATTCTGAATTCGGTTGCCGGCGACATTCCCCACCGCTGTGTGGTGCACGGCCGCACCGATGCCGGGCTGATCCGCTGACGTTGGCGTGTTGATGTAGTTAAACGCGTGCGTGTGATTACCGTTCGATGTGGTGCTGCCGGTATGGGCATGGACGCCGTCGACGGAAGACACGGTGCCTGGGTGGTAGTGCACGCCATTGGCGGCAGCCGCTGCGGTATGTACGTGCCAGGCGTTCTGCCCTTGCTGGAAAGTGCCGAGGGCACGGTTAGGGTCGAGGCCTCGCGCATCGTCCCAGCCCCGGACAAACACGCCGCGCAAGTCCGGCAGGTTGAAGGTGGTGGAGCCATCACCGGCGCCGTAGTACGTGCCGATAAAGTTGAACAGCCTGGCGTAGCTGGTGCGGGAAACGGCCGCGCCATTGGCTTTCAAGTAGCCCTTGGGGGCGCTCCCAATCGTCATGGCCACGATGCTGCCCGGGGGGACAATTGAATCCGGATCGAGGTTGCCGGTGTGGTACAGCTCACGGGTTGGCGTCCACCCGCCATTTTCGTTTTTGACCGAACGAACCAACACACGCGGTTCAACCAATCCCTGTTGAAATCCGAGCTGGGCGGCGTATGCGCCACTCCCATAGGGGATGTTGACCAGCGAGACATAGTTAGCAAATGACGTAGGGCCTTCACCGAAATAGTGAAAACCACCCGGGAGGCCAACGCTATCAATGGAGGACAATGGTGCAGCCGTTCCACCCAAACCATATTGACCTTTGGCAAGCCCGTCGGTGATCCCATAACCCGCCAAGGTTGTGGCCACTCCCGCCTTTGAGTCTGGATTGAAGTTTCCGCCGTGCCACACAGGGTGGCCGTTCCAGCACAGGAACCCATCTACGGACATCGCCAGATCGCCGGAGGTTATGCCACCCCAGTGGAATGCCATACGAGGGGCATAAACAAAGTCACGCTGCGATTTGTTGACCAGTTTTGCTTCGCGAATTTCCAGCGCACCATCGGTAAAGCCCGCCCCGGCTTCGGGTGCATACAGTTGAGGACGTTTATTGGTGAGCCCAGTCGGAATGGCATCGGTGATGCCGTAGCCTTCCAGCGTCGTGGGAGTGCCGGTGGTGATCTTGGAAAAGTCCAGGGCAGGAATGTCAGCCGCCGACAAGCTGCCGCCACCGGTGACGATGCCTTTCCCATTGACCGTGAGCTTCGTATACGTCCCGGCGGTCACACCGCTGTCGGCGAGTGTCAGCGCGAGAGTGGCGTCCGCGCTGCCATCTACGGACACGCTGCCGGTCCCGGCGCCGCTGATCGACAGCTTGCGAGCGGTGGCCCACTGCTTGGCCTTGCCCGCTGGGGTCGTGCCCTCCAGCAGTTTGTCGATCGCGCTTTGCAGGAGTCTGCGAACAACATTCACCGCTTTGGTGCTGGCCAGAATCTCGCTGCTGTCGCTGGTGTCGTCGTCGCTGATGGCGTTGGGCAGATTGCCCAGGTCCACGTCGTCCTTGGTGGTCGCCCTGGCCCGCAACTTGGCATAGTCACCGTCACGCGCCGCCAGGTGCTGGATCAATGATCCTTTGATAGGTTCGACCGATCGGCGATCGATGATGCTGGCGGCGCTCAATTCCGCCAGGGGAACGCAGTAGTGCTGGCAGCCGGCGGTGTCGACGTAGTCGGCTTTCTCGGCGCCGAAAACCACCGTCCAGCGTGCCGCCACATCGTTCAGCTGTCGCTCCAGGGCAACATCGATCCAGGCGGTGGTCGGCAGGTTGCTCGGTGCAATGACGGTGGCCGCGCCGGCAACGACCCGGACACCCTCAACGTAGGCAATCCCCGGCTTCACCTGGTACATGCCATCGACTTTTTCAACCTGCAGCGCGCTGTCAAAGAAACAGGCTCGGCCGTAGATATCGCGGTTGCTCATGCGCTCGCGCTCGTCGATACCTTTGAGGCGCACGGTGAAGTCGTGCTGCCAGGTGCTGGCATCGATCGTCACGCCGGTCAGCGCCTGCGCGCCGTCGAACTCCACCAGGATGTTGCGGGTGACGTTGTTGCCGACCTGAATCGGTGGGATGTTGCGGCGCTTCTGCTGGAGCGGGACATAGGCAATTGCCAGCAGCTGGTTTTCGGCGGTTTCGAGGCCCATCCAGTTCCAGTCAAAGTCACCGATATCGCTGGCCAGCATCGAGCTGTAAACCACCTGGTTGGGGTTCACATAGCCGATGTTGTTTTCGGGGATCGTGTAGACGTGGACGATCTGCGCCGCCGGCGGCTTGGTCTCCGCCCGATCGACCGGCGCGGTGTGATCCAGGCCTGGCACGTTGGCAAAGATGAACCGGACGACGTCCAGGCTCTGTTGGGTGCCCAGCTTTCGGGCAATCAGGCTTTCGCCTGCAAGGGTGATTCTCGCAGCCACGGGGGGCTCCTACAGGCTGGCAATCAGCGTTGACTGATCGTCGTTAAAGTCCACCGCGACGATGCGCAGCGCTATGGGGGTGATGGTCACGAAGTCGTAACGGCGGCAGGTGCGGCCGTACTGCTGAATCAGCACCCGCAACAGTTCGGGGTTTTCGGACAGCTGGGAGTCGGAGAGGCGCAGCATGACCACGTCCCAGTCCCGATCGGGCAGGCGCTCTTCGATCTCGGCATACCCCACGCCGAGGCGGCGCAGGATGCGTTTGAGCCCGGCTATGCTGCCGGCGTCCACCGCGTTGATAAAGGCGTACTTGACCCGCAGGCGGTAGAGGCTTTCGGGCTCGTCCTTGAAGCGGCTGATGTCGCGCTGCCAGGCCAGCAGATCGAGCACGGTCAGGTGGCAGGTTTCCGCGTCCATCTGGAGCAACGGCCAGTGCATCMAGCCTTCGACTTTCTCCCACCAGGACTGGCTGGCCGCTTTGAGTTTGGTCAGCTGCACACCGTCCAACCAGAACGGCAACTTGAGCTGGATCATGAGAGGGTCACCTCCAGGCTGCTGATCCTGGGGATGGTCAGTTCCGAGACGATGTCGGCGTTGTCGAAGTGCAGCGACTCGATGCCGGCGAACTGTTTATGGAGTTCTTCGCCAAGGCGGCTGAAGGAAAAGCGCGACTGGGGATAAGTCAGCGTCGGCTGGTAGTCGCTGGCCGTGCTTTCGCGGAATGCGGCGCGGATGAACAACAGGATCTCCGCCTTCAAGGCTTCGCGCTGATCGGTGGTCAACACCGAACGCGGCCATACCGCTACACGTAGTGCGTGCTGGGTTTCCGGCATGACCATAACCAGCAGGTCATCGCCGTGGCCATGGTTGCCCTGGTCGCGGATGTGGGCGTTGATTTGCTCCAGGTAGGTCGCCGCCGGCACGTCGGCATCGAACAGCACAAAGGCATTGGCACTGCCTGGGCCCCGAGGGGCGCCGTGCTGGAAATAGACGCCATCTGGACGCACGCCCGGGAAGGCGGAAATCATCGCTCGGTACACCGCGTCGGTGTGCCACTGGTTGACCGCCGAGAACTGATTGCGCACGCGCAAACGCAGTTGGTCGTCAGGCTCGGAGTCCGCACCTGGTGCAGTCAGCCAGCCGTCATCGTTCACCACCTGGGCGATGCCGGGGATCGGCTCGGGCAGGATCGCGTAGTAACCCGGTGCCAGGTTGTAGCCACTGCCCTCCTCTTGCGCCTCCACCGGGATTTCCAGCTGCATCAGCCCATCGGCAAAGGTCGCGGGGCTGGTGGTGACCAACGAGTAAATGTGGCCATTGATCGCGGCCGACTGCACGACAATGCCGGCGCGCAGCTCCAGCACGCCGCCGGCGGTGTCGCGGGTGAACAGCAGGACGCCTTCGGCCTTGGTTGCGCCCTTCTTTTCCACGTCGACCGCCCACGCAAGCATCTCCAGCCACTTGCCGCTGGCCGTCTTCACAAAGAAGTTGGGCAACACGGTGTCGCTGACCAGGTTAATCAGCCACATGACCGGCTTGGTTACCAGGGCGGTGATCACGCGCCAGAACGGTGAATAGGCGCTGGTGTTGCTCAGCTTGCTACCTTGGGCCGCGACTTCACTTTCCCAGGCCTTGCGCAAGGCGGCCTCGGTAGTCGGGATGCCGGCATCTGCAAKCGCCTGCCTGAAATCTACGTCACTCACAAAACCACCTCGACGTTGCCAAATTTCAGCGTTTGGGCGGTGACCAGGTACGTTCCGGATTGCACCTGGATAATCCGCGCAGTCCCTGGCACCAGGCGTTCGTCCGCCTCCACCAGCAGCTCCAGTTGCTGAATACAGTCACGCTGTCGCAGGCGGCTACGCTCAGCAACCAGCGTCACCAACAGGCCGCTTTCGCGGATCATGTGCGCGATGTCCTGGGCGATGCTGGCGCGGTCCTCGATCAGCAGCGGCTGACGCGACGGGTCCAGCACCAGGTCGTTGTCGATGATCAGCAGATCGATGTATTCGCTCATCCGCCTACCGCCATGCTCATCATGTTTTCAAGCTCCAGCGGGTTCATGGCCTTACCGGTGTGAATGTTTACGTTCTCGACGTGCATACGTTTGTCTTGGGTCTGGTTGTTGTTCTGAATGCGGTTCAACAAGCCGCCCACGGGCACGGCTGTCGGGCGCTTCGGTGCCAGCTCGCCCAGGCTGTCGCCAATGCGGCGCTGGCTCTGCTCGGCCTTCTCCGTCGGTGGCGCGACCATGACCAGGGCCGGCGGTTGTTTCACCGGCGCCGGGGTCTTGAGCTGCGGCCCGATCGGCTGCGGCAGTTTCGGTACCGGAGTCGTGACCAGGGCCGGCGGCTGGGGCGGCGGTTTCACACCCTCGAGCTCGGGCAGCAGCATCACCGGTGCCGGCGCGGCCGGGATTGGTGGCATGACCAACGCCGGCGGCTGAAGCTGTTGCTTCGGTTCGACGGTTTTGGGCTGCGTGATGGCTGGCCCTGGGGYGGCCGGCGTTGGAACCATCACCAGTGCCGGCGGCTGCGGTTGAGCCGTGGGCTGAGGCATTGGCGCCATGGCCTGGAGCAATGACGGTGCCGGAGCCGTTGCGGCGTTGGGAGCGGTCTGCACCGGAGCCATGACCAGCGGCGGCGCCTGGCGTGTGGCGGTCAGCGGATTGGCCACCAATGGCGGCACCTGGGGCGCGTCGATCTGCGGTGCGGCGATGTTGGGCAGATCCGGCGCTGCCGGCATGTCCGAAAAAGCCGCCTCGATGTTGACGCCGGGGATCTTGTTCAACATCTCGATCAAGCCATTGATGGCTGATTTAAAGATGTTGACGATCCCGTCCCAAGCGGCCTTKGCCATACCTGACCAGCCGCCCATGGAGCTGAA
This sequence comes from Pseudomonas sp. 05T35, assembly GCF_056396605.1. Lineage (NCBI taxonomy): Bacteria > Pseudomonadati > Pseudomonadota > Gammaproteobacteria > Pseudomonadales > Pseudomonadaceae > Pseudomonas > Pseudomonas sp. 05T35. The sequence goes on along the minus strand of NZ_JBFTLU010000092.1, from coordinate 12,319 downwards.
CCAGTCGGACAAGGCCTGGAGCTGGCCACTGACCCACTTGAACGCCTCGCTGTTCAACAGCGCGCTGGTCCATTCATCCCAGTAGTAAATGGCCGCAACCACCACCGCGACCAGGGCGACGATGCCGACAACGATCCACAGCAACGGGTTGGCCAACAGTGCGGTATTGACCAGCCAGATCGCCCCTTGCCAGAGCAGCATCGCGCCCTTGACCAGCCCCATCCAGGTGTACATCAGCACCAGGCCGGCGACGAAAGCGACCGTCATGACGGTGTGATAGAGGAACATGGCGATACTGCGGTAACCGCTCCAGGTCATGATGTTCCAGACCGTGACCATCCCCAGCCAGACCAGCTTCGACACGCCTACGGCCAATGTCAGCAAGGACATGGCCGCGACAATTCCCAAGATGCTCAAGGTAGCGATGCCGATTACCCGGGTGATGTTGGGGAACAGCTGGCTCCAGCGCACCAGGGTCTTGCCGATGTCCACCARCTTTTCCATGAGCGGTGCCAACATGGGAATCAGCGCCTGGCCGAAGGCAATACGCAGGGCCTGCACAGCGGCGCCGAACTGCTGCCAAGGGTCCACCATGGCCTTGGCCATCTTCTCGGCGTTTTCCAGGCCGCGCACCTTGCCCAACCGGCAGAACCTTGCCCTGCTGGTCGGTGAACTTGAGGCCCATTTTTTCCGAGGCCGCGCCGAGGTTTTCAAAGAACGCCTTGTAGCGGCCGCCGGCGTCGCCGCCTTCCATGGTGCTGCTGAGCGAGCCGATCACCGCGAACTGCTCGGCAATGTCTACGCCGCCGGCGGTGGCAATCGCGCCGACTTCCTTGAACGCATCCTTGAGCTGGGCGCCGTCGGTGCGGAACAGCTGGACCGCCAACGCAGTCTGGCCGCTCATCTTCTCCACCCATTCGGTTTTCCCCATGGCGTCAGCCTGGCCCTTGAACAGGTTGTACAGGGTCCCGACGTACTGCCCCATGGTTTCGGCATCGGTCCGGGTGGCCTTGGCCAGCACATCGGAGGCATTGGTGAACATGGCCAGCTGGTTGCCCGTCAGCCCTTTAATCGCGCCCTCGATGGTGGTCGCCGAGGCGACGAAGTCGCGGGCGTTTTCGCCATACGCAACCGAGAACTCCAACGACTTCTGGTTGAGCGCAGTCAACGCATCCTCGGCCACGCCCAACGATCGGACTTCGCCCAGGGCGCGGTTCATCTCCAGAGCCGGTGCCAAAGATTCAGTAATGGCCACACCGGCGCCCACCATGCCCGCAAGGCCAATGCCCGCGGATTTGATGTTCTTTTCGCTCTGTTCAGCCAGGTCGGAAAAGCCCATTTTCACCTTGCCCAAGGGGGCGGTGACCTTGTCGGTCAGGCTCAGGATGAAAGCCAGGCGGGCGCTGCGGTCAGCCATGCGGGGTTATCCGTTCAAGGCATAGGCGATGCCGTTGGCCACGGCGATCTCCATGCGTCTCCAGTATTCGTCTTCAAGCCACTTGGCCGACCCCATCACCTCGGGCGTGGGTTCGGCACCAGGCAGCCAGCGGCTGGCCAGGGCCATCAGTTGGCCCAGGCCGTCTTCGGTCAGTCGTTCGGCGTGGCCGAGGGCTTTTTTACGATGATTTCAACGTCCGGCGAGTACTCCTCCAGCAGCGCGCCGGCCAGTTGCATGACCATGACCGGGTTGCCCAGCAGCGGTTTCAGGGAGGCGCGCTGGTCCTGTTTGACGGTGGTGGTCAACAGGTTGTTGGCCGGGGCGACCTTGCTGGTCTGGGTCACGGCGTTGAAGTACTTGGTCACGTCCTGCGGGGTCAGGTCGAAGGTGAATTCTTTGTCGCCGAATTCCAGGGTGATTTCGCGTTTATCAGTCATGGGTGTTACTCCGTTGTTCATCGTTAAAGGTGGGTGGTGATCAGGGTGTTTCGGTCAGCGCAGGCACACCCTACGGACGTGGTCTTGCAGGCCCAAAATCATTTGCCGACTCAGGGCAAGTTGGTTTCGAAGGGTGAAATAATCCGGTCGAGCGTCTGCTGCGAGTTCGGCGGTTCCTGCATCAGCCACGCGGCCGGTGCTGGCATCGGCGGGCATTGGGCCTGGGCAGGAGGCTTTGACGAACAGCCGCTGACTGCCAGCGTCAACAGCGCGGTGCAGGCGGTCGTTTTCATTGAGCGCATGGGTCAATTCCTGGGTTCGTTGACGGTCGATCTCATCGCGGGCGGCCAACCGCTCGCCGCTGATACGGGCGGCTTCACGCAGCCCGGTTAGTTCGAACTGGGCGCTGTCACGCTCACGTCGGGCCGTGTCGCGCTGATCGGCTATGCGGTCAACCAGAAACCAGACGGCAAAACAGAGCAGCAGCAGGAACAAACTGTCGCGAAGCGGACCCGGGCCCATCACAACCCCAGCTCGCACAGTTCGCGCTCAGCAGCGCGGCGCTTCACCAGTCCGGCCAACTGCCGACCACCGGCATACACCCAGCGCGACAGCTCGGCGCAAGCGCCCGAGGCATCGCCGGCATTCAACTTGCGCAGCAGGGTCGATCCGGAAAACTGGCGTTCGCCGACGTTGTAAACAAAGGAGCCCAGCGCGGCGCGGCGTGTTGCCGGCAACGGCACATGCACCTGGCGGTCGACCGCCGTAATCGCGATACCCAGCTCTCGTTCCAGCAGACGGTCGCACTCGGCAGGCGTCGCCACGTCACCGAGGGACACGCCCCAGGTGATGCCGTCGCACAGCGTGGGAATGCCCACCGGATCGAGGTAGGCCACCAGCGAACGACCTTCAAACCAGCCGACCAGGGCACCGGCCATGCCCACGGCACCGCTCAACGCACCGACGGCTATTTTCTGGCGCAGGTTCATGGGAACAGCACCCGCAGCAACGTCGGGCCGAACATCTGCAGGATGGCCCACAAGGTGCTGGCGATCGCCAGCGCCCAGGTGATTTTGCTGCCAATCGCTGATACAACCGTGGTCAGCTTCTGCTGACCTTTGTTCAGCTCTGACAACTGGCCGGACATGTGTTCAAACTGCTGTTCCAGCTTGGTAACGCGGATCGGTACTGACTCGTGGCGTGCCTCCATCGCTTCCAAACGAAACTGGACCACCGACATGTCACGTTCCAGCAAACCGAGGCGCAGCGGATCGGCGCCGGAATTAGCGATCGTCGGCCGTAGACTGTTTGTCATCGGCGGTTTCCTTGCTCTGAAATTGACTCGCAGGGTGTGCAGCGGACAATCCCGCCCAGGGCTCGGCGGTTTTCGGGGATCGGTTTTTCACAGTCCAGGCAGTGAATGCGACTCGGCCCTGAAGGACGCGGCCGCGCACGCTGAGCCTTGATCGCGTGTTCACGCTCCAGCTGTTCCAGCGCCGAGGCCTGTTCGAACCAATCCCCCATCAGCTCAAGCCCTCGATCTCGCTGGCATCCAGGTACGGCACGCCGTTAACGCGGATAAAGTCCGGACTGGTGACGTCGAACGGCAGCTTGTGCTTGGTCTTTTCGCCACCCTTGGGATCGATGCTGAGCAGGCTGGACACCTTGAACTTGCAGCCGAAGGCTTCGATGCGCAGTTCCTCATCGCCGGCCTTGGCAAAGAACACGGAGTCAAACGGCGCCAGCTTGCGAAAGCTGCCGGCGGCGCGCGCGGCATCGATCAGCAAATTGAAGTTGGTGGAGTCCAGCTCGATTTCACCGCTGGCCGTTACGTCGCCGTCCACATGACCGTTGGGCACGCCCCGGGTTTGCGCCACGGCGCTGTTGTCGGTGATGTCCAAGGTGCAGCTTTCAACGTGGATCTGGATATCGCCCAGGTTCACGTCGAAGTTCTTACCGCCAATGCGTGACATAGGGGCTTACTCCAGATCGTCGGTGGAAAGGTCCAGGGCGATGTTCGCCGTGAGGTCTTTCGGGCAGTTGAGGGGGCGGAGTTTTATGAAAGCCTCCACAGCGGTTTTGCTCTTCCAGACCAGGACAATGGCCCCATCCTTCGGCGGCTCGATTTCACCCGGGAACACCTGGCCGGCGAACTTCACGGACTTGGCCATAGCGCGCAGCGGGGCCATCAGCGCATTGATGGCCACGGCCATGCTGTTGGGGGTGCTGTTCAAGCGGCGATCGGCTACGCGACGGATCAGCAGCGGACGTACCAGGCGTGCGGCCTTGTCGGTCACGCGCAGGTGCTCGATCACCTGGAAGTCGCTCGCCGGGGTGTCGAGTAGGTTGCCGTCGCCCCAGTACACGCCCGGGTAATCGGGGTACGTCTGCGAAACAGAGAACCGGGCCTTATCCAGTTCGGCGCGGATCGAGGACGGCAGCGGCACGCCTTCTGCGTCGATCGGCACCGGACCGAGGCCAAGCACTGGGCCGGTGGCCACGCGCATCGGGCTGTCGGCAACACTCACGGCGGCATTGGCCAGGCGACCGGCCAACACGCCCAGGTCATTGCCGTGGAGCTGGGGAACGACCAGCACGCGGGGCGCGGCCAGATCGGCAGTGATCGCCTTTTGCTCAGTCATGTATTCCGCCCAAGCCTGTAGTGGACTCAGGCCCAGACCAGGTGCAGCGGCCATGACAAAGACACGCCGGCCATAGACGTTGCTCAGCGACACGGCCGCGTCATGCATTGCCGACAATTCGACACCAGTGGTCACCGGTTTGGTGATCACCACGCCTTCCACGGAGTAGCCCTGTTGTTGGGACATTTCCAGGGCTTTGTTCCAGTCGCCATCAACGGCGAGTGGCGCAGCCAAGCAGGCCCAGCGATCGCCGCCATTCAGCCGTGCGGCGGTGATCTGGGTTTTCAGATCGTTGGCAGGCAAGCCCAGGGACGCGTCCAGGTCACTGTCGGTATTGAGGGGGATCAGTTTGCCGAGGTTCTTCGCCCCGGGACCGATGAAAAGGAAATAGCGCTCGATCTCAGTCACGGCGCCTTGGCCCAGATTGAGATTGTTAACGCTGACTTTGCCGAGTGCCATGCTGTGCCTCGTTAGCGGGGAGAATTAAGGATTTGTTGCAGCACCTGGTTCACCAGCAAGCTGGTTTCGCGCTCGGTGCTCACGCCGATGAACTGGCGTTTTGGCAGGGTGATGTCCCAGCTTTGCGCACCAGTGGCCTCGGTTTTTTCGTCGTTCAAAATGCGGATCAGCAGGCCGGCTTTGGCGTAGTTCACATGTTCTTGAATCCACGCCACAGACGGCCGGGTCAGGGGCTTTTTGCCCGCCTGGCGCACACGAAAGCCCAACCGGCGCAGACGTTTTGCCTGCTTCTCGGTGGCGGCCAGGCCGGGAGGTGTTTTGTTCCAGCGGCGCATCTGCGCGGCCGTGCGGCGTTCACTGACGCCGTTGTGCTGCTGGGCAGCGACCCACCGGGTCAGCGCGTTACGCCAGCCCAGTTCGGCTTCGTCGGCGCTGACGCGGGTGACCTGCATCAGTTTGGCCAGGCCGGCTTCCATCTTCTTTTTGCCCTTGGTCGAACCCTTGCGGGCTTCAAAGGGCGAGCCGTCCAGGTTTTGCTGATCGCGCACACGCTTGCGGCTCATGGTCCGTACGCGCTTGGTCACGTTGTTCAGCAGACGCCGGCGTAACTGCGGCGGCAGACTCAGCAAAGCCAGCTGTTCGCGCACGCCCAGGTAACCGCGTGCGTCGAGTCCGAGGGGGCTACGGCCGGCCATGGCTGGACACCTCGCCGTGTTCAGCGACCCACAGGTCGAACGGCACAAATGCCCAGGTCTTGCCGAACGCCTCGATCTCGCCGGTGGGGTCTTCGGCCAGGTACTGCGGCTCGACGAACTCCAAAGTGATATCCACGTCGGCCAGATCGCCGTCGAGCATGGTGATGTCGAACTGCGCGGCCGGCAGGTCGTCGCGGTCCTGGTCGTGGGTCTCCAGCCAACTGCCGACCAACGCCATCAAGCGCCCGGGGTGATCGGCGAAACGCTCAAGGGCGACCGTGACGCTGTACCGCATATCACCCATGCGCATGCCGCCAATATCGGGTTTCCAAATCAGCACCAGGTTGACCTGGTTGGTCCAGCTGTCGAGCTGTTCCGGCAGCACCAGGCGGCGTTCGATCAGGTACGCGGTCAGGGCTTGCAGCTTGATCACAGCAGCACCGCCGTAATCCGGCCGCGCCCTTGCAGCGACCGCACGGCCTGYTGGCTGAACTCGAGGAACGTTTCCTTGCGCTCCGGTTCTTCTTTGCCCAGGTTCTCGGCACTTTCGCGGCGGACCACTGAGGCGAACTGCGGCAGCAAACTGGCCTTGGCGCGGCAATACACGGCGCGCTTGTACGTCGCTACGTGAAATGTGCGCTCGGGCAGCACCATAGGGTCAGCAGATTCCACGCTGATGATACCTACGGCCTGCCATTTGCCTTTGCACTTGGCCAGGTCGCGATTGACCTCGACCATCGCCGTGGTCAGATCAGTGACCAGCATGTCGACCAGGTACTCCGCCGGCAGGCGGTAACCCTTCTGAAACTCGGCCACGGAGAGGTTCGGCCAAAAGCCGTCGTTCTCGATTGCTTGTTCCACAAAGGTGGTGGGTTTCCCGGAAAAGCTCATTGCTGGCCACTCAAATAGGGGCGGGAAAACTGTTTCAGTGGGTCAGGCCATAAATGGTTGGCTCACATCCACAGTTTCTCGCCGGGGGGGGGGTAGTCGTTTATTCGGTGGCCTGGGGGGCCGGTTCGTTTTGCTGTTTTTCCAGCGCCCTGCGGGCACCGGCCAGGCGCGTCCCTACGCCGATTTCCGGATACAGCTCAATGGCTCGCTCAAAGTGTTCGATGGCCTTGGCCCAGTCCTGGGCGTCTATGGCCAGAATCCCGATGACCTTGTGGTAACGCGCCGTGATGCCTTCAAACAGATCCCACTCGCCATCTACGAAGGGCAGCAGGTCACTCACGTAGGGTTCGGGACTGCGTTTGGCCTTGTATTCGGTCTCGGCCCAATCAATCACCGCGTCCGCGACGAAGGTCTGCACGTCACGCCGTTTGAAGCGCGGCGGCATCTGCTGGTCTTGAGCCATGGCGAATTGCGCCACCTCCAGGCCCAGTTCGAACTGGACGGTGTCGAACAGCCAGACCACGACCTGGGTTAACACCGGGTTCGGGTGGTTCAAGCCGGAATCGCGGTAGCGCTCCACGTAGTCCATGTACTTGGGCAACAGTTCGTCACGCTTGAGCTGCTGACGGGTGTCCAGGCTCTTGATCCCGCTCAGGCGCTCCAGATCCTGGGCCAGCGCCACTTCCATCAGCTTCAAGTGCTTTTGGGCGTTGGCCGGGCTGGCCAGGGCCGTGGTGGAGCTGTAGTGCGTCACTGTCGCCTCGGCCGTTGGGCCTTGTGCGAGAACACGCCGCTTGTGGGCCAAGGCGAGGCTCGTCATACCAGCTCCAGGTTGCCGGCTTCGATCGCCGCGAATTTCTCCAGCTGCTCGATCACGTAGCCTTCGTTACGGCCGTTGTAATCTTCGACGCGGGAGCGCTTCGGGTTTTCGATCAGGTGACGGCGCCAGCTGCTGTCCTGGAAGTACAGCGACAGGTTGTCCCAACTGGTGACCACTACGCCGGTGGCCGGAAAGTGCGGGATCACGAAGGACGGCAGACCACCGTAAGTCGCGATCACCTGAGCGCTTTCGATGCGCTCTTTCTCGGTCGGGGTGTCGCCCTGCTTGGCGTACAGCTTGCCCTTTTCGCTGGCCAACAAGTCGCTACCGATGATCGCGATCAGGTCGCCGGCATCGCGGAACACCGGGTCAATCATCTGCTTGACGTCATGCACCAGGGCGTCAAGGTTGGCGTAGTCGCCGCCGGCGYCGAGGGTGATCTTGCCGGCGGTCTTGCCTTCCTTGAGCACCTGGGCCGGGATCTGCTCACGGGCGAGTTGCAGCCAGCCTTTGTTCACGTCCTGGAGCATTGGGTGGGCAATGATGTCGGTCTGTGGCGCCGCGTGAGTGCCGTGCCAACCGATCATGATGCGATCCAGAGCGATCTGGCGTTGCACCGCCGCGCTGTAGCGATCGGCAAAGTCCGGGAACTTGGCCCAGCTGTCGATCTTGGCGAACGACAGCCCCACGTCAGACTCGGTGTGGAACAGCTCATAGTCCAGGCCGGACAGGTCGCTAAAGTCCTTGGCTTCGCGATCGGTGGTTTTAGTGTTGGTGCGGCTGGACACGGGGCCAGTCACGCCGATCATCACCTTTTGGCCCTTGATTTCGCTGACCGGAACCACGTTGATGCGACTGAGAAAGTCGGATTTCTCGGTGATCTTGTCGTTCAGTTCCTGGGCAATGCTCGGCTCGACGGCGAACTGGCGGGACGCATCCTGGATGTTGTACGTCTCGGCCAGATCGTCCTGCAGGAGGGCGAACTGTTCCTGGGCGTGACTGCTAAGAGAAGCGCCCATTTACACCACTCTCCGCTTTTGGCTGTGACTCGCGCCGGTAGTGCGCGGGATCTGCCGGCCCTTCGGTGTGTTCAGCAGTGCGGTGAATTTCTTGTCCAGGTTGGCGACGGCCGCAGCCAACGCCTTATTGGTGGCACCGCCCTTGCGGTGGAATTCGCGGTCTTGTTCGACGGCGGCAACGATTTCGTCAACGGCGGTTTCTACGTCGTCAATCGGCGCCTGGTCAGGCTCTGGAGCGACTTCTGCGATGGGCTCGATCACGGCCTTGATACCAGCGGCGACGAGCAACAGTTGCTCCAGCAGGGCGTTCAACGCCGTGGCTGTGGATTCATCCATTGGGGTTTTGCTCTCGGTTGGGGTTAGCGGGGTTGCGGGGGATTCTTCGAGACCGAAGCGCTTGAACAGGCCAGTGATCATGGAAGCGAGTTTTCCCAGTTCGCCCTGGGGCTCTGTGTCGCTCAAGGAGCCAAGCTCAACCGAGGCGGCGTAATACGCGGCCTGGCTGGTCTTATGGGAAAAGTAGAGTTCCTGAGTACCCAAGCTGGCTGGGGAGTCGGTGACAGCCAGGCCCGTCATGTAGGCTTTGCCGGAGCCCGCAAAGTTGGGGGTGATTTCGATGCTGGTGAACAGCTTTTCGCCTCTGTCGTTCAGCCACAGCAACTTGTCGTTGGGCTTGAGCTGCGCCTCCAGAGCGATTTGGCCAGGCTCCAGATCCTCAGCGTCTTCAACCAGGCGTGCGGCGTAGACGGTGCCGTGAGAACCCTGCCAACGTTCGTGTTCGCTCCAGATCACTGCCGTGTATTTCGACGGCTTGTAGGTCTCGGCGATATCGCGCAGTTCCTGGGGAAGGATCTCGCGACCATCGGCGGTGGTGCCGCTGGTGGCGACACGTTTCCATAGCGAAACAAGGGAACGGGGCATGGGCGTTAACTGCGCTCAATCGGTGATTTGAGCCGCCACGATAGGGAGCCATCGGCCCCCAAACAAACGCTTTGCTTTTGCCTTCCTCCTATATTCACGATCTAGGAATTTTGCGGAATTTATCTGCGCGTTTTGAGCGTTTTCGCCGCATAGACTGCGGCCCATGCTCTATTCAATCGAAGTTAAAGAAGCCGCCAAACGCCTCTATTTGCGCCGCTGCAAGCCGCGAGAAATTCAGGCTCAGCTCAAGCTGCCAAACATCCGTATCGTTTATTACTGGATCGCCAAGGGCGGCTGGGACGAGATGCTGTCGGATGAGGWACCGCTGACGGCGGTTGGCCGGCGAATCACCCTTATCCTGGAGAAACAGGCGACCCTGACGAAAGGTGAACTGGACGAACTCGACCGGCTGACCACCGTTCGCGATCGGCTATTGAAGCAGTCGGCCAAACCGTCGCTGGCGTCGATCGGTGATGCGCCGGCGGAGCACCAGGGCGAGCGCCAAGGCCAGCGCGGCGAACGTCGAGAGCGAGGCGACAAGGGCGGCAAGAAGCGCGAGAAGAAAGTAAAAAACGATGTCGGCGAACTGACTGAGGTCGACTTTCTCGACAAGTTCATCAGCAAAATGTACGGCTATCAGAAGGAGCTGTTCGCCGCCAAACAGAACCCGCTGACTTGCCGAATCCGGAACATCCTCAAAAGCCGGCAGGTGGGCCTGACCTATTACTTTGCCGGTGAAGCGTTCATGGACGCCGTGCTGACCGGCGACAACCAGATTTTCCTGTCGGCCAGCCGCGCCCAGTCCGAGATTTTCCGCAGCTACATCATCGCATTCGCACAAGAGTGGTTCGGCCTGGAGCTGACCGGCAACCCGATCRTGTTGAGCAAAGACGGCAAACCATGGGCTGAGCTGCGCTTTCTGAGCACCAACAGCAGCACCGCTCAGGGTCACCATGGCCACGTCTACGTTGATGAATATTTCTGGATCCGCGACTTCGAAAAACTGAACACGGTCGCCAGTGCCATGGCTACCCACAAGAAGTGGCGTAAAACCTATTTTTCTACGCCCAGCGCCGTATCGCACCAGGCCTACCCGTTCTGGACGGGTGAGAAATTCCGCAACAGCAAACGCAAAAACGCCAAGGATCCTTGGCCAAGTGYGGTCCAATCCGCGGCGGGCTCGCTGTGCCCGGACGGGCAATGGCGCAAGGTCATTACGATCCTCGACGCCATTGCCGGCGGCTGTGATCTGTTCGACCTCGAGCAGTTGCAGCTGGAGTACGACGAAGACAAGTTTCAGCAGCTGTTCATGTGCAAATTTATCGACAGCACACAGAGCGCCTTTTCCCTGGGCGATCTGGAGCGCTGCTATTCAGACTTGTCGCTGTGGACGGACTACGACCCCGACGATCCGCGCCCGTACGGCAACAGCCCGGTCTGGATCGGCTACGACCCGAGCCGAACTCGCGACGATGCCAGCTGTGTGGTCATCGCCCCGCCGTTGGAGGACGGCGCCAAATTCCGCATCCTGGAGAAGCACAGCTGGCGCGGCCAATCGTTCAAGTACCAGGCCGCCCAGGTCAAGAAACTGACCGAGCGCTTCAACGTCCAGCACATCGGTATCGACACCACCGGGATCGGCTACGGCGTGTTTGACCTGGTGCGCGACTTCTATCCACGCGCTACAGCGATTCACTACAGCCTGGAGACCAAGAACACCTTGGTGTTGAAAGCCCAGGACACCATTCAAGGCAGTCGCATCGAGTGGGACGCCGGCTGGAGCGACATTGCGCAGGCCTTCCTGACCATCAAACGCGGCACCACCAACAGCGGGCAAGTCACCTACAGCGCATCGCGCACCGACGCCACCGGTCACGCCGACGTGGCCTGGTCGATCATGCACGCACTGGCCCACGAACCCCTCAACACCAACAAACAGCGGCGCAGCCGCTACACACTCAGCGGATCAGGCACCCATGGCCCAGCGAAAAAACCAACAGCAAACCAAACAACCACGAGGGCCAATGCGAGCGTTCACGTTCGGAGCGCCCGAGCAAGTGCTGACCGAGAATATCGGGCAGTACCTGGGCACCTTCGCCAGCAACGACGGGCGAATCTATACGCCGCCGGTGTCGCGCCAGGGGTTGGCCAAGTTGCTGCGCGCCAACGCACACCACGGCGCCATTCCCGGGTTCAAACGGAACCTGCTGTTGCGTGAGTTCATCCCCTCGCAAGGGTGCAGCATCCAGAGCATGAGTCGGGCCAGTCTGGATTTTATGGTGTTCGGCGAGGCCTATTTCCACCGCAACCGCAACGTGTTCGGCGAAGTCCTGGAGATGGAACACCTGCCCGGGATCAACATGCGGGTGATGGTAGACGGCGGTTTTGTGATGCTGCTGCCGGATGGCAAAGAGGTGGAGTTTGACCAGGACGACATCGAGCACGTCATGAACTACGACGTGGAACAGAACATCTATGGTGTTCCCGACTACCTGGGCGGCCTTCAAGCCCTGCTGCTCAACGAAGCAGCGACCCTGTTCCGCCGGCGTTACTACAGCAACGGTGCCCATGCGGGCTACATTTTCTACACCAATGACCCCAACTTGACCGAGGAAGACGAAGACGAGCTACGCGCCCAGATCACTGCGAGCAAGGGTGTGGGTAACTTCAGATCGATGTTTGTAAACATCCCGGGGGGCGACAAGGAGGCTATCCAGATCATCCCCGTGGGGGATTTCCAGGCCAAGGACGAACTGGAAAAAGTGAAGAACATCACCCGAAACGACGTGATCGCCGCCTGGCGCATGAACCCCGCGCTGGCCGGCATCATTCCGGAAAACAGCGCCGGTTTTGGCGACATTGAAAAGATCGATCGGGTCTACACCAGCAACGAGATACGCCCGATCTGTCAGCTGTTCAATCAGCTCAACGACTCGTTGCGACCGGATCGATGGATTAGCTGGCGGGATGCACCCGCGCCAGCCACAGATACCTGAT
>NZ_JBFTLU010000091.1:0-23017 GCF_056396605.1 Pseudomonas sp. 05T35 | reverse complement strand
CACATGATCGGCCAGGTTAAAACCGAGCCACACCAACGGCACCGCCACCAGCACCATCCAGCCCAGCGTCAGCAACGCCGCCGCAAGGGATTCGYGCCCCTTGAGCCAGCGGGTCAACAAACGCATCAGCGGCCAACTGGCGAACGCCAGCACCGCGCCCCAGAACAGCGCCGACCAAAAGGGCGCCATCACCCAGAAACTGGCACCGAACAACACCAGGAGCAGGATCTGCACCAACAGGCGATCGTTATTGATCATGAAAAATCTCGAGCCAGGTCAATCAACAAAGAGTAGGCGAACGGCCAATGACACGTTCGCCGAGGAAAAAACTATCGCAGGAATTCGATGTGCAGGCCGGTTGCCGGTACGTTGCCGAGTTCCATCCGCGCCGCACGTACGCCCTGCCCGACCAGCGCCTGACGCCAGGCTTCAGCGTTGGCTCCGGAAACACTGACGCGCAAAGTCGTATCGAGGTTCAAGCCGCGCGACAGCAATGTCAGCCACACCGGTTGCGGATCGCCCGTCAGCCGCGGCAGGTCCAGCACGCCGGTGTCCTTGAGCTGACGCAACAGGGTCGCCGAGGTCGGCAACAACTCGCCCAATGGCGTGCTGGCGTCGAATTGTTCGACGTGCAGATAGGCTTTTCGATTGCCCCGAGTGATGCTGTAAAGCGCCAACAACGAGTTGTCCTGCGGTGCCGCGAGTCGCAGCAGCAGGTAAGCCTGTTGATCGTCGGCACCGTAGAGCTTGGCGTTGCCGAACACTTGATTGGCCCACAGGCTGCTTTCGCCGCAATCACGGGCCTGGCACCAGAACAGCAGTTCGGCCCCCTGTTTCTGCAAGGCTTCGCGAGCGGCGGTGAAGGCCTCGGTGGACGAATGCTCGGGCGGCAACTCGTAGGTCACCGAGGTCACTTTTCCACGGGCACTGACCTGGCCATCGAAACGCAATTGGCCGCTGATTTTGCGGATCGAGCCCATGGGATAGATCCGTTCAAGCTCCGCAAGCGGGCGATAGTCGACGATCTGCGCATCGGCCAGACGCGGCACCAGCGGCAAATCGTGACTTCCCGGTACATCGGCGGCAAACACCAGCGAACTGAAACACCCCATCCCCAACCAACAGATCAAGCGCATGCTGTTCAACCTTGAAGGTACTCTCATCGGATCAGCATGGCCTGAGCGCCTTTGACGACATTGGCGTCGTCGTTACGCGGCGGAATCTGCAAGCCACGCTGCACCGCCGGGCGAGCTTCCATCACCGCCATCCAGCGTTGCAAGGCGGGTAAACCGTCTACCGAAACGCCAGACCACTCATGGCCACGGACCCACGGGTAAGTGGCGATGTCAGCAATGCTGTAGTCATCGGCCAGGTACTCGACAGTTTCCAGACGCGTGTTCAGCACTTCATACAAACGCCGGGTTTCATGCTGATAGCGGTCGATGGCGCCCTGAAGCTTCTCCGGGAAATAACGGAAAAACACGTTGGCCTGCCCCTGCATCGGGCCAATACCGCCCATCTGGAACATCAGCCACTGGATCACCACCGAACGCCCTTTCGGATCCTTGGGCAGCAGTTTTCCGCTCAGCTCAGCCAGGTAGATGAGAATCGCGCCAGACTCGAACACGGCGAAATCACCGTTGTCCCGATCGACAATCGCCGGAATCCGGCCATTGGGATTGATCTTGAGAAACGCTGGAGCCTTTTGTTCCTTTTTGTCGAAACTCAGGACATGCACCGTGTAGGGCAAGCCGAGTTCCTCGAGCACGATAGAGACCTTGTGGCCATTCGGAGTCGCAGCGGTGTAGAGATCTATCATGGTTGTCTCCCCTTTCAACCCGCCCAGCCTCGACAGTTGCCCGCTGCAAGTCAAGGAACGGCGAAGAACCGATTGAAACAGTCTGCAACAAGGGCGGCGCCGGGCTCGTCATTCAGGTGCAAATGATGGCCGCCGGGCAGCTGTTCACGGCTAAAGGGTAGACGCTCCAGCAATTCCGGGTGTTTGGCGAGCATGCCGTCAGCGGCAACCACCAATTGCGCAGGACAACTGATTCGCTGAACGAAGGACATCGCCTGTTCATCGGTCAGACGCAGTGGCGACGCCAGCGTCAGGCGACTGTCGGTGCGCCAGGTGTAGCCGCCCGGCACCGGCATCAAACCCCGCTGAGCGAGTAACTCGGCGGCTTCACGACTGACCGCGACCAGGCCTTTCATACGGGCTTCGATGGCGCGATCCAGGGTGTTGTAGACCGGTTTGCGTTTTTCTTGCAGATCCAGCTGCGCTTGCAGGGCCATGCCCATGCGTTCGGYGGCGTTGTCGTGAGCGGCGGTGGGCGGAATCACCCCGTCGATCAGCGCCAGATGCGTCACGCGCTCGGGCAAGGCACCGGCGAGTACCACCGAAACGATTGCGCCCAAGGAATGGCCCAGCAGCGCAAACCGCTTCCAGCCCATCTGCTGCGCAACTTGCAGCACATCGTGAGCGTAATCCCACAGCGCATAACCGGCGCCCAATGGCCGATGCCCGGAATGCCCGTGGCCGGCCATGTCCAGCGCGACAATGCGCAGGCCTTCAAGCTTCGGCACCAGGCGCGCAAAGCTGTTGGCATTGTCAAGCCAGCCGTGCAAGGCAATCACCGGCAGACCGTCTTCAGGACCGAACAGGTGCGCGGCCAACTCGATGTGCGGCAGGCTCAGGCGGACTTCTTCGACGCTGTTCATGCGCAACTCCGCTCGCTGTGCCCATCCMAACGGCTGAACAGTTTTTTTAGTAACGTCGCGGTGTCTTGCGGGCGTTCAAGGGGAAACATGTGGCCGCCGGGCATTGTCAGCGACTCGCCTTGTGGCATGCGGCCGACGAAGCTGGCGTGATGGCGCATGACCACCCGGCTCTGCCGGCCACGAACCACCGCCAGCGGTACTTTCAACTGGCGAGATAAAGCCAAAACGCTTGGCGGCGCGGATAACCCATTGATCGGGGCGGGTCAGCACCGGTGAATCCAGCATCACCACGCCACGATACAGCTCCGGGCAACGCAGGGCCGCGTGCAGGTGCAAGACGCCACCAAAGGAATGGCCAACGCCCCACACCGGCTCGGGTTGCTGTTTCAGGTGATGGATCAGCTCGTCGACCAGGTTGTGCCAGTTATCGTCGGCCGGGAACCGCGGGTCATGGGCGTGCTGCTGCAGATGCGCGACCTGGTACTCCGGCGCCAGCGCGGCAAACAACTTGCCGTAGGTGCCTGAAGGAAAGCCATTGGCATGGGCGAAAAAGATCTGCTGCGGCATAACGGCGCGTCCATAAACGAAATCAGGTGTTGATTGTCCGTAAGACACAAGCCCACAGCAATGACCGTAACTGCCAGGAATGATGACAGTCAGGCCAAGGCTATGGGCCTACCTGTTAATTCTGACAGTTGACAATGGCTCCGTTTAGATCGAAAAGAACCTGCCGCCATAGTCGTTGATACGGATCGTCCATGACACACGCCAACACACCGACGATCGCTGTGATCGACCCTTGTGCAAAGGCTGTGCGGGCAGTGGCCTATCACCGGCGCAAGGCGGGCGACACGACAGAGTCACACATTACTCAGCAGGTCTACGATACAGCTGGGCGCGCCGTCCACAGCCGTGACCCACGTCTGTTCCAGTTGCTCGAAGGCGGCTCCGGCKAGGCCGTCAATCAGTCCACGGTGTTCAGCCTCTCAGGCACGGCGCTGCTGTCCGAAAACGGCGACGCCGGATGGCGCCTGGGATTGTTCGGTGCAGCCGGGCAACGGTTGCAGGGCTGGGACCAAAAACGTAATCAAAGCCGCGCGATCCATGACGATCTGCTGCGACCGAGCGCCATTTTCGAGCAGGCTCAAGGTCAAACAGAGCACTGTACCGAACGCTTTTCATACGCCGACGCCACAGCAGAAACCGCCGCCCACAACCGCTGCGGTCGGTTGATTCGCATTGACGACACGGCCGGCACACAACACTTCACTGAATTCAGCCTTGCGGGTGCCCCTCTTGAGCAGTCCCGACAATTCATTGCTGACCCGCAGTCGCCAGTGAATTGGCCCGAAGTCGAAACTGAACGCGACGCCTTGCTGGAGCTCGAACCTGCTATCACCCGCGTACGCTACAACGCCGTTGGCGAACCGTGCGAACAGACCGACGCCGGGGGYAACCGGCAAATCTTCAGTCAGACCCGCGCCGGTGAACTGCGAGAAGTACGCCTGAAACTGGACAGTGCTGCCGAAGAGAAGACGCTGGTCAGCGCCATCCGCTACAACGCCTTCGGCCAGATTGAACAGCAACTTGCCGGCAATGGCGTAAAGTCTTGCGCGACCTATGCAGTCGAGGACGGCAAACTCTTGCAACTCAAGGCCCGGGCCCTGGGAAAAGCACCACGGCAAGACCTGACTTATGACTACGATCCCGTGGGCAATATTCGCAGCATCAGCGATGCTGCCCAGGCTATTCGCTACTTCCGCAATGAGCGGGTGGCCGCGATCAATACCTACGAGTACGACAGCCTCCATCGATTGATCTTTGCCAGYGGCCGACAAACCCGTAATGCTCCGAGCGGCCCGCACTTACCGGTCTTTCAGTCACCCGCCGATCCCGGCCAACTGGAAAACTACCAGCAAACCTTTCACTACGACCCCGCAAACAATCTGGAACGGCTGCAACACACGGCCGACAGCAACAGTCGCACCGAACACACCGCTGTCGCTTCACTCAACAACCGTAGCCTGCCGTACAGCGCTGATGGTAAACGCCCCGACGAAGACGAGATTCGCGCCGGCTACGACGACAATGGCAACCTGAACACGTTGCAACCCGGCCAACCCTTGCTATGGGACCTGCGCAACCAGTTGCGCCAGGTCGATCAGGTGGAGCGTGAAGAAGAGCCCAACGACGCCGAGCTCTACCTTTACGACAGCAACGGCCAACGCCAGTGGAAAATCCGCACGGCTTACACCGGCACGCTGACCCATACCCATGAAACCCGCTACCTGCCAGGCCTGGAGATTCGCACAGGCCCCAAGGAAACCCTGCACGTGATCACCGTGCAGGCCGGACGCTGTACCGTGCAGGTGCTGCACTGGAAAAAAGGCCAACGAGTGGACATTCCCGAAAACCAGCACCGTTACACCTTCACCGACCACCTGGGCTCCAGCACGATGGAGCTCGATGACCACGCCGAACTCATCAGCCAGGAATGTTATTACCCCTATGGCGGAACGTGCTGGTGGGCCGGGCGGGACAAGGTGGAGGCGAGCTACAAGACCTTTCGCTACTCAGGCAAGGAGCGCGATGCAACAGGACTGTGTTACTACGGCCACCGGTACTACCTACCTTGGCGACAGCGTTGGTTGAGCGCTGATCCGGCGGGCGCTACGGATGGGTTGAATCTGTATGCCATGGTGCACGGCAACCCGATCAGGCTCGTCGATACTCAGGGGCTTTTCGGGGTGGACACGCTATATGCGGCAGGAGCGACACTGGTTCGTGAAGGCGGTAGTGCTCTCGTTTCTGCGACACTGCAATATGGCGCGACTATGGCAATCGGCGCGATGAGTCCAGTCGGCAGCCTGTTGACTGCGATGGGAGCCCTTTCCGGCTGGATATCGGGGGGCGTCACCGGGTATGCCGAAGCCAATCGAGCCCTGTCCACCTCTTCGACGAACAGCAGGGCAAGAATACTTACGACAAAGGTCAGCGGCATTCTTGTTGGTGCCAGTATCGGGGCTGCGCCTTCATTGATCGGCCATTTCACATCCCCGGGGGTCAATACCGCTGCTGTTTCACAAATCGYCAGTGGCTTTGGGTCAGCGGTTCGCGAAGGGACGTCGCAATACGTGTCCCATGTTGGTCCCAGCAACCCTTCGACTCCTTATCCCAGCGTAAAGACCGCAGGAACGAGTATCGTTGCTGCGGCGAGCGTTGGTGGAGCCTTCGGCTATGCCGGTGGACAATTGATGTCTGCTGTATTGGGTGAGGCAGGCAAAGGTTTAGAAGCGATTCTCGTCGGCTCCGCAGCGACCGCGACGAGCGCTGCCGCTGCATCACTTGTACGCGGAATCTACAACACCCCCACCAAACCGGCTAAAGGAGGAGAACCTACCTTTGACATTCCTAAAGCCATAACCGGCATCACCACTCGCCACGCTTTCGCATCGCTAGGTCTATTGGCCGACCAAGCTGTAGTGAATCTGGTTCCCGGATATATGGACTTGGATCCTGTAACAAAAAACATGATCAAAAGAGCGCTCGGCACCGCCATCGGTGACCAACGCGCCATCATTACCACCTCCGTGACCGAAGGCCTCGCCGTACATAAGCCCACTACCGAGAACATAGAAATGAGCACGATAAGACCTAACGACTCCATCGTGAATATTTCCGCGACTCCACGAGGGTCGGTCGTCTTGCCCGGCGCCGGCTCGTACGAGCTGAGGCAGCGTTCTCGATCTTCGACGCCGTACTCCAGCCGACCTCCGTCGCCTCATTGAGACGCCCCTTTTTGGCGCAGACCAAATCGGCCTCAACGCCCCGGCGGCGTTTCACCCAGCGGCACCACCGCCATGGTCAACCGCGACACACAGCTGGCCTTGCCTTCATCACTGCTCAAGCGAATATCCCAGACGTGCGTGGTGCGGCCGATGTGGATCGGCTTGGCCACCGCCGTTACCCGGCCGCTGCGCAAGCCGCGCAAGTGGTTGGCGTTGATTTCCAGGCCCACGCAATAGAATTTGCTGGCGTCGATGCACAGGAAGCTGGCCATGGAACCAACGGTTTCGGCCAGTACCACCGAGGCGCCGCCATGCAGCAAACCGTAGGGCTGGTGGGTGCGATGGTCGATGACCATGCTGGCGGTCAGCGACTCGTCATCAAACGCCTCGAAGCGTATATCCAGCACTTCGCCGATGGTGTTTTTCTGAATCGCGTTCAACTGTTCAATGTTGGGAACGGTACGCCACAGACTCATCGCTACATCCTCTTCTGGTTTTATTTCGGGTCAATCCTGCCACAGCACCGCTTCGCTGCGTGCACTCCATTCTTCAAACCGTGCGCCATACACGGCCTCGATCACGTTGCGCTTGATCTTCAGTGTCGGCGTGAGAAAGCCGTTTTCCACCGCCCAACTGTCCCTGACCACCACCAGTTGGCGCAGGCGTTCGTGTTTATCAAGGGCGCCGTTAACCTCGTCGAGCAAGCTTTCCAGGCTCGACTGCAAGGCATTGCGCGCCACACTGGCGGCATCTTGCAGGCCGACTGCCGAGAGTACGCACAGACCAAGTGGCGCACTCAGGCCGTCACCGACCACGCACACCTGCTCGATGCGCGAATGTACCGCCAGACGGTTTTCAATCGGCGCCGGTGCGACGTACTTGCCCTTGCTGGTCTTGAAGATTTCCTTGAGCCGCCCGGTCAGGCGCAAGTTGCCTTCGGCGTCTTGCTCGCCCTTGTCACCGGTGCGCAGAAAGCCGTCCTCGGTGATCGTCTCGGCGGTTTTCTGCGGCTCCTTGAAATAGCCGAGCATGGTCGCACCACTGTGCACCAGCACCTCGCCCGAGTCCTCGATCCGCACCTCCACCCCCGGACACGGCTTGCCGATCCAGCCAGGTTTATTCTGGCCCGACAGGCAAATATGCGAATAACCGCAGTTTTCGGTCATGCCGTAGACCTCAAGCACCTCCAGCCCAAGGCGCTGGTACCAGTGCAGCAAGGCTTGCGGCACTGGCGCGGCGCCCGACAAGGCAATGCGCAAGGCATCCAGCCCCAGACCCGCGAGCACCTTGTGCCCGACCCGCTTGCCGATGATCGGTAAGCCAAGGAGGAAATCCAGGCGTTTTGCCGGAATTTTGCTGTACACGCCCATCTGGAATTTGTTCCAGATGCGCGGCACGCCGAACAGCGCCGTGGGTCGTGCACGCTGCAAATCGCTGAGAAACGTGTCGAGGCTTTCGGCAAAAAATACCGTTTGCCCGGTATAGATTGACGCCAGCTCGACAAACATCCGCTCGGCGACGTGGCACAGCGGCAGGTACGACAGCAACCGGTCCGACTCATTGAGACCAAACAACTGCGTACCGTGAGTGGTGGCGAAACCCAGGTTACCGAAACTGTGCATCACCCCTTTGGGCAAGCCGGTGGTGCCGGAGGTGTAGATGATGGTCGCCAACTGGTTGGCGTCGGGCGTTGGGTCGTCCTGAATCGGTGAGCTGTGTTGCAGATCGGCCCAACTGAAATCGAAGTCACCCGCGGGACACAACGGCAGGCTGATGGTCGGCAGATCGGTGCTGACGCCCCTGGACATGCCTGGCCAATCATCCAGCTTGCCGATGAACACCAGCGCAGCCTCCGAGTGTTCGAGCACCTGGGCCACCGAATCGGCGGTGAGGTTGGGGTACAACGGAACGCAGAGATGCCCGGCCATCCAGATCGCCAGGTCGGCAATGATCCAGTGCGCGCAGTTTTTCGAGATCAGTGCAATGTGGCTGCCTTGAGGCAGCTCCCGGGCGCGTAGCCAGTGAGCGGCGCACCGCGCCTGATGGCCGACGTCGGCCCAGGTCAGCGTCTCGACCTGACCACCGCCAATCGGCTGGACCAGAAAACGCTGGCGGGGATGGCGAGCTTCACGCTCGTAGAACACTTGCAGCGGCAAACGAAAAGCGGCGGACATGCGATGCGCTCCTTTTTGTTCGGTATGGCGGCAAGCGTAGCCAACCAAGCAGTTGCTTGGTTGGCTATTTCAAAACAAAATCCAGCCAGGAGCACGCATTCCCGTAGCAGCTGGCGCAGCCTGCGTTCGGCAGCTGCTACAGATTATCCATGCCCTCCGCAGATTACGGATTTTTGACGCTATTGAGCGTCATGCCCCCAGCCAACGGCAAATCAGCTTCAAGCTCAGCCAGGCTGGCCGTGCTCATCGCATGTACGGGCTGGCAATAATCGCCTGAATCGGCTGGCCGATCAGTTGCGCGGCACTTCGCAGCACTTCTTCACGACCATGTGCAGTCAACTCCCGCTCAGCATCGCTACGGGCGTGAGACTCGGCTTCACCGTGACGCAACACCCAGAGTTTCATAGCTTTGGCTCCTCATCACGGGCCGGATGTGGCGCGGGTGGTACAGCGTGCGGGGCTTCGCCTTCCGGTGCACGCGGAGTCGGCCAATCGGCGAATGGCCACGGTTTCTGGTCGCTGTGGAAACTGCCGAAGCGGCCGATCTGCGCCAGGAACTGGCTGAGGCTGTCACCGAAATTCATCAGGCCGGCGTTTGGTGCCCCATAGATCAACCGATAGATGAGCTGCACCAGCACCACGGCGCCGAGGATCAATTGCGCGACTTGCCAGACCAGCACATACACCAGCATCCACAGCACGCGCAGCAGGATGGATTCGTACTTGGCTGCTACTTTTGGATCGTTCATGTCTCGCTCCCTGCCCCTGTAAATGGGGGACTCAGTTGAAACCGCTGGTGGAGATAAAATCGACATCGGTTTTCGGCTCGCCGCGCATCAACAGCTCAATAACCTGATTGAGCGTGCGTCCTTCAAACAGGATCGCATGCAAACCGGCGACCAACGGCATGTAAACCCCGACTTCCTGGGCCTTGGCCTTGAGCACCTTCAGCGTGTTGACGCCCTCGGCGACTTCACCAAGGCTCGTCACCGCCTCTTCCAGGCTCATGCCCTGGCCAAGGGCAAAACCGACCTGATAGTTGCGGCTTTTCGGTGACGAACAGGTGACGATCAAATCGCCCACCCCGGCCAGCCCCAGGAACGTCATCGGGTTGGCCCCCTGATTCACCGCAAAGCGGGTCATTTCCGCCAATGCCCGGGTGATCAACATGCTCTTGGTGTTTTCGCCCATGCCCAACGCCACCGCCATGCCGGCGATGATCGCGTAGACGTTTTTCAGTGCCCCGCCCAGTTCCACACCATAACGGTCGGCACTGGCGTACACGCGAAAGGTCCGACCGTGCAATGCCGCCTGGACCCGCTGACAGAGCTCTTCGTCTTCACTGGCGACCACTGTGGCCGTCAGCGCGTGCTCGGCCACTTCACGGGCCAGGTTCGGCCCGGACAGCACGCCGATGCGCGCTTGTGGGGCGATTTCCTGAAGGATTTCGCTCATCAGCTTGAAGGTGTGGGCCTCGATGCCTTTGGTCAGGCTTACCAGCAACTTGCCGCTCAGGCGCTCGGCATAGGGTGCGAGCACCGAACGCAGGGCGTTGGAAGGCAGTGCGACGAAACACAGGTCGCACTCATTGAGGGTGGCAAGCAAGTCGGTGACCGGCTCCACCCCAGGGTGAACCTTGATGCCCTTGAGGTAGCGTGGATTCTCGCGGTTGACCCGAATGGCCTCGGCCTGTTCAGGATCGCGCATCCACTGCCGGACCTGATGACCGTTCTCGGCCAACAAATTAGCCACGGCGGTACCAAAACTTCCGCCTCCCAGGRCCGCAATCGGGCGCTGTTCAGTCATATGCAATCCGTTAATCCATACCAGTGGCGATAGCCGCATTATACGGGGCGGTCTGGCGTCGGCCAGCCCCTCCATCAATTAGCAGCACTTGTAGGAAGCAGACCTGCAAAACCTGAGAAAATGCCGGCATCGTGACTGGAAAACTCAAACAGCTCGGTTAACATGCGCGGCAATTAACTGCGATCAAGGCTGTACCGTGTCTGTTGGCCCTCCTCACCTTCGCTCCTCGCTGGTTCTGGCGCTGATGCTCTCTGACCCGCTGTTGGCCGATGATCTGTTTCTCGACAACGCCGCGCTGCCCCAGGTACTGACCGCCACCCGACTGAAACAGTCGCCGGCCGCCGTGCCCGGGAGCATGACGGTGATCGACAGCGAACTGATCAAGGCCAGCGGTGCCCGCGACATCAGCGAATTGCTGCGGCTGGTGCCGGGGATGATGGTCGGTAACGTCAGCGGCAACCAGGCCGCGGTGAACTATCACGGCACCAACGCCAGCGAAGCGCGACGCATGCAAGTGTTGATCGACGGCCGTTCGGTGTACCGCGCAGGTCTGGCGACGGTGGACTGGAGCGACATTCCGGTGGCCATGGAAGACATCGAGCGCATCGAGGTATTCCGTGGCCCGAACACCGTCAGCTATGGCGCCAACGCGCTGATGGCAGTGGTCAACATCATCACCCGCGCACCGGTCAACAGCCATGGCACGCGGCTGAAAGTCACTCGCGGTGAGCGCGGCATCAACGACTGGTACGCCAGCCAGGGTACCGGCTGGGAAACCGGCGACCTGCGCTTGTCGCTGTCCGGCCAGGAAGACGACGGTTTCGACTCGAACCGCTTTCCGGGATTACTTCGGCTGGTGACAACTCTGACGTGATCGCCAAGGATTACGCCGGTTCGTTGCGCTGGAACCTGGAGCTCAACCCGGATCACAGCCTTTACGTCCAGGGGTCGGCGCAGCAGTGGGATCGGCAGCAAGTCTGGCGCGCGTGCGACGCCGAAGTGTCGTTCAGCCCGCAGCTCACCCAACTCTGGCAGCTCAACCCCAACTATGCCGAGCGCCTGGCGCGGCACATGGATAGCTATACCGGCACCGGTGCACCGCACGGCACGCCGGTCGAGCAGGCACTGGCCAACCAGGTGCTCGATCAATGGAAAGGTGGCGCCAACCGCACCGTCTGCGGTGATATCGACCAGAGCGCCCGCGAGTCGCGCTACGACCTTGAACTGCAGGACACCCTGAGCCTCTCCGACAGTCTGCGTCTGGTCAGCGGCATGAACTATCGATACGACCGGGCCGACTCCGAAACGTACTTCAATGGCACCCTCGACGACTCAATCTGGCGGTTGTTCGGCCAACTGGAGTGGCGTGCCAGCGAGCACTGGCTGCTGCAAGGCGGTGCGATGTACGAAAAAACCGAATTGGTCGGTGACTCGCTCACCCCGCGCGTCGCAATCAACTACCTGATCAACCCGCKCCACGGTCTGCGCGCGGTGTATTCGGAGGCCATCCGCTCACCCGACATGTTCGAGAACAACGTCAACTGGAGCTATCAGGTGACCAACCTCAGCCCCGGTGCCTACGGTCAGTCCAGTGCCCGTTACTTCGTCAAGACCCGTGGCCCCGGCAACCTCGCTCAAGAACACATGCGTTCGCGCGAACTGGGGTATAACGGCTTCTTCGCTGACCTTGGGCTGAACGTCGACGTGAAACTGTTCTACGACGAAATCACCGACATGATCAGCGAGCCGCTGCGCAACAACCAGTACATTGCCAGCAACAGCAATGCCTCGCGTTTCAGCGGCACTGAAACCCAGTTTGACTGGCGTGTCAGCGATGCCGATCGGCTGCGCCTGACCTACGCCTATGTCGATGCCAGGGCCAGTAATCCTCTGGACGAACAATTCAGCGCACGCAACAGCGGCTCCGCCGGTTGGCTGCGCGATTGGGGCAATGGCTGGAACAGTGCACTGTTCTACTATGGTGACGACGCACTGAATGGCTACCGCTTCGAGCGTGTCGATACGCGCATCGCCAAACGCATTGCGCTGGGCAAGGCCAATCTCGAACTGGCCGGTATCCTGCAACAACGCCTCGACAACCAGCCGACCACCTTCATCGACAACAACTATGACTCGCGCCATGTGCTCTACTTCAGCGCCGAGTTAGAGTTCTGACATGGGCCTCAGCCAGACACGCCCCCACTCCCCCCGAAGCCGCCGGCCTTGGGTTTGGGGACTGTTGCTTGTCTGCCTGGGCAGTTTGCCCGTGCGTGCTGCCGACGTGTTGCTGACCGGCGCCGAGGACAGTCCCGGCGTGCAGGCCTTTACCCGCGCCCTGGCCGAGCAGCGACCGGAAGACACGGTGCGCTTCGCACGCCTTGCCGACCTCCCCGCGCCGTCCCGGCTACCCGATGCGACACGGCTGATCTTGCTTGATCTGCCGAGCCTCGACTGGCGCCTGCAAGACAGCGAGGGACCGGCGACGCTGGTGCTGCGCATCAGCCGCCTGCAAGCCAGTCAGCGCCTGGGTAATGCCCTGCCCCTGCACCTTAGCCTGCTGTGGAGTGATCCACCGCTGAGCCGCCAACTTCGCCTGATTCAGGCCCTGTTGCCGCAAGTGCGACGGGTCGGCGTGCTGTACGGGACGAACAGCGAATTTCTGCTCAAGGAGCTGCACCATRCCGCGCACCGGCTGGGGCTGGAGATCGTCGCCGAACGTTGGGACAACACCAATGACAGCCGGCCATTGCAGGCGCTGCTGAAAAATAGCGACGTGCTGTTGGGACTTGACGATCCTGACGTGTACAACCCCAAAACCGCCAAGAATCTGCTGCTCAGCAGCTATGGCCGACAACTTGCATTGATCGGCCCCAACGCGGGGTTCGTCAAGGCCGGCAGCCTGGCCAGCACCTACAGCGATCAGGGCGATTGGCTGGCCATTCTTGACAGCTTGCTTGATCGTCCGCCGGCCAGTTGGCCGCGCACCCTCTACCCGCAGCGCTTCAAGGTATTAAGTAACCCGCAAGTCGCTCGTTCCTTAGGCATCGAACAGATTGACCCCACGGCTGTTGCAACACAGTTGGCCGAAGGAGAAAACCGCCCATGAACCTGCGCCGCCATTGGGGCATCAATACCCGCACCCAGATCATCAGCCTAGGCCCGGCGCTGCTGCTGACGTTGCTGCTGATCAGTTTCTTTACCGTCGTGCGAATCCAGGATTTACGCCAGGAGCTCAACCACACCGGCCAACTGATCGCCAATCAACTGGCCCCGGCCACCGAATACGGGGTGATCTCCGGCAACAATGAGGTGCTCGAAAGCCTGATGAAAGCCTCGCTGACAACGCCGCACGTGCGTTTTCTCGAGGTTCAGGACAACGCCAACAAGGTGTTGGTGCACGTCGAGCAGCCTTCGGAAAGCAGCCAACGCTCACAACAGATCGAAGTGTTTCAAGCACCGGTGCGCTTGCAACGGATCAGGCTCAGCGATGATTTCCTGCAGGGGCCGCCACCCGCCATCGGCCCTTCCGAAGACTATCTGGGACGCGTCGTCGTCGGCATGTCYAACGATGCCTTCAGTCAGCGGCAACAGGAGATCCTGCTCAAGGCCGCGATCCTCGCACTGTTCGCCCTGCTCTTTACCTTTCTGCTGGCGCGGCGCCTGGCCGCCAGCCTGTCGGAGCCCATCAGCGCCATGGGCAATGCGGTGAAGGCGATACAGCAAGGCAACTACAAAACACCGCTGCCGATCGTCGACGATGCCGAACTGGGCGACCTGTCGCGCCACATCAACAATCTTGCCGATGGCCTTGAGCTCGCCAGCCGCGAGCAGCATCAGGCCATGGCGCAACTGATCCAGACCCGCGAAGAAGCGGAAAAGGCCAACAGCGCCAAGTCCGACTTCCTGGCGATGATGAGCCATGAATTGCGCACCCCGATGAATGGCGTGCTGGGCATGCTGCAATTGCTCGAAACCACCGACATGACCGAGGAACAGATCGAGTACGCCGCGCTGGCCTCGGAGTCCACCGAGCACTTGCTCAAGGTCATCAACGACATTCTCGACTTCTCGCGCATCGAACGCTCGGCCCTGGAGCTGGAGCACATCCCGTTCAACCTCGCCGAGCTGATCAACAGCTGCGCCCAGGCTTTCCAGCACAGCGCGATGCAACGCGGCCTGAGTCTTGAGCTACAGATCCCGGACGACATGCAAGCCTTGCAGGTACAAGGCGACCCGACGCGGATCCGGCAGATCCTGGTCAACCTGATCGGCAATGCCTTGAAGTTCACCGAGAAAGGCCGGGTAACGATCGAGCCGCAGTGGCAATCGCTGGACCACGAATTGCTGTGGTTCACCTGCACCGTGCGCGACAGCGGGATTGGTATTTCGGCGCAAAGCCTGGAGCTGATGTTCAACGCCTTCCAGCAAGCCGACAGCTCGATCTCCCGGCGCTACGGCGGCACCGGCCTGGGTCTGCCGATTGCGCGCACGCTGGCCGAGCGGATGGGCGGCACACTGCGCGCCCAGAGCGAGGAAGGCCGAGGCTCGGTATTCACCCTGGAAATTCCCCTGGCGTTGTCCAGGCAGACGCTACCGGCCCTGGCACCGCGCACGCCTGCCGGCAACGACCACGGCGAGGGGCGCAATGTGCTGCTGGTGGAAGACAATCCGGTGAATCAGACCGTCATCGAAGCAATGCTGCGCAGTCTGGGCTTTACTGTCAGCGTCGCCACCGACGGTGCGCAGGCGGTACGCAGTGCCGAGAGCCTGATTTTCGAGGCGATTCTGATGGATTGCCGGCTGCCGGTCATCGATGGTTACGAAGCCACCCGGCAGATCCGTCAACTGCCCGGCTGCACCGACCTGCCTATCATCGCCCTGACCGCCAACGCATTGCAGGGTGACCGCGAGGCCTGCCTGTCGGCGGGGATGAACGATTATCTGGCCAAACCTTTCAAACGCACTGATCTGCAGCAAATTCTGCAACGTTGGGTACGGTAGTGGGGAGTGATCCTCCATCTGCGACTGGCGTGAAAGGCGAAAGTGCGGCAGTCTTAGGCACCTTGACAGCTCGGAATCGGGCTTGAAAAATAATTTCAGTGCACAAGTGTACATTCATGTCCCTTGTGCTGTGACTTTCACCACAACGCAATAGTCTATGAGTAGGCTGCCGGTTCGAAGCATGAACGCTTCGATCGGCCGGGAAGATTCGCCCCACCTGCCGCATGGGACTATTGAGGAGCTCGCATGACCAAACAAAACGCCTTTACCCGGGAAGACCTGCTGCGCTGCAGTCGCGGTGAGCTGTTCGGCCCTGGTAACGCGCAACTGCCCGCCCCGAACATGCTGATGGTGGATCGCATCACTCATATCAGCGAAGAGGGTGGCAAGTACGGCAAAGGTGAATTGGTCGCCGAGCTGGATATCACTCCGGACCTGTGGTTCTTCGCCTGCCACTTCGAAGGTGACCCGGTGATGCCGGGCTGCCTGGGCCTCGACGCCATGTGGCAGCTGGTCGGTTTCTTCCTCGGCTGGCAAGGCCTGCCGGGCCGCGGCCGCGCCCTGGGTTCGGGCGAAGTGAAATTCTTTGGCCAGGTTCTGCCGACCGCCAAAAAAGTTACCTATAACATCCAGATCAAACGCGTCCTGAAGGGCAAGCTGAACCTGGCCATCGCCGATGGTTCGGTCACCGTCGACGGCCGCGAGATCTACACCGCCGAAGGCCTTCGGGTCGGCGTATTCACATCCACTGACAACTTCTAAGGGTTATCCGCATGCGCCGCGTCGTTATCACTGGTCTGGGCATCGTTTCGTGCCTGGGCAATGACAAAGAGACCGTCTCCGCTAACCTGCGTGCAAGCCGCCCTGGCATCCGGTTCAACCCGGAATATGCCGAAATGGGTCTGCGTAGCCAGGTTTCCGGCTCCATCGACCTGCCACTCGAAGAGTTGATCGATCGCAAGATCTATCGCTTCGTCGGCCACGCGGCGGCTTACGCCTACCTGGCCATGAAAGACGCCATTGCTGACTCCGGCCTGACCGAAGAGCAGGTTTCCAACCCACGCACCGGCCTGATCGCCGGTTCCGGTGGCGCATCGACCCTGAACCAGATGGAAGCGCTGGACATCCTGCGCGAAAAAGGCGTCAAGCGCGTCGGCCCATACCGCGTAACGCGGACCATGAGCAGCACGGTTTCCGCTTGCCTGGCCACTCCATTCAAGATCAAGGGCCTGAACTACTCCATCGCTTCTGCCTGCGCCACCAGTGCTCACTGCATCGGTAACGCCATGGAACAGATCCAGATGGGCAAGCAGGACGTCGTGTTCGCCGGTGGCGGTGAAGAAGAGCATTGGAGCCAATCGTTCCTGTTCGACGCCATGGGCGCACTGTCCAGCCAGTACAACGAGACACCGGAAAAAGCCTCCCGTGCCTACGACGCCAAGCGTGACGGTTTTGTCATCGCCGGCGGTGGCGGCATGGTCGTGGTCGAAGAGCTGGAACACGCTCTGGCCCGTGGCGCGAAGATCTACGCGGAAATCGTTGGCTACGGCGCGACTTCCGACGGCTACGACATGGTCGCGCCAAGCGGCGAAGGCGCCATCCGCTGCATGCAGATGGCCATGTCCACCGTCGACACGCCAATCGACTACCTGAACACCCACGGCACTTCGACTCCGGTCGGCGACGTGATGGAAATGAAAGGCGTGCGTGAAGTCTTCGGCGACAAGGCTCCGGCCATCAGCTCCACCAAGAGCCTGTCGGGTCACTCCCTGGGCGCTGCCGGCGTTCACGAAGCGATCTACTGCATGCTGATGATGGAAGGCAACTTCATGGCAGGTTCTGCCAACATCGAAGAACTGGACCCGGAAGTGGCTGACATGCCAATCCTGACCAAGACTCGCGAAGACGCCACCATCAACACCGTGATGAGCAACAGCTTCGGCTTCGGCGGCACCAACGCCACCCTGGTCCTGAAGCGCTGGCAGGGCAAGTAAGCCCCGCTGCTTCGCTGCACATGAAAACGCCCCGACTGGTTCGGGGCGTTTTTTTTGGCTGATCGATAAACCAGTGGAACGCCTGAATCGCCAGATGCTCTATAACTGCAAGGTCTATTTCTGACGCACACCCTTTATTACTGCCCATGAGGTTTGTCATGACCATTACCGTCAATACCGAATCCAGCGAAGGTTTTCGTCACAGCATCCAGATCGACGACCATMAACTCTTCGCCGATGTGCCCAAAACCTCCGGCGGCGAAGGTTCCGCACCTGAGCCCCATGATTACTTCGACGCAGCGCTGGGCGCCTGCAAGGCACTGACCCTCAAGCTCTATGCACAGAAGAAGGAAATCCCGCTGACCGGCGTCACGGTCGAGGTCAAACGCGACAACAGCCAGGAGCAGAAAGGCAAATACGCCCTGCATGTCAAACTGACCCTCAAAGGCGTACTCACCAACGCCCAGCGTGAAGAGCTGCATCGCGTGGCCGATCGCTGCCCGGTGCACAAGCTGATGACCACCAGCGAAGTAACCATCGAGACTCACCTGTCTGAAGGCGCCTTCAGCCAATAGCGGCAAACACGGGCTGTGCGGGTTATGCTCGACGGCATCACTCGTACAGCCTGGAATGCACCATGATCAGTCCGCTCGTGATTCGCCCACGCACCGAAGATGTCGAAGGCCAACCGATCCTGCGCCCGCTGCCGTCGGCCCAATGCCGCAGCGTCGGGCCTTTCGTGTTTTTCGATCACATGCTTGAAACCCGCTATCCGGCAGGCCAGGGCATGAACATCCGCCAGCATCCGCACATCGGCCTGTCCACCCTCACCTACCTGTTCAAAGGCGAACTCCAGCACAAGGACAGTCTGGGCTCCGACCAGATCGTGAAACCGGGTGACGTCAGCTGGATGACCGCAGGCAGTGCGATTGCACACGTCGAGCGCACACCGAAAGCGCTGTGGGATACCGATTTCAAGATGCACGGCCTGCAAATCTGGCTGGCCTCCCCCAAAGAGTACGAACAAGGTCCCGGCCATTACAGCCATCACCCGGCCGCCAGCCTGCCGGTCAGCGATAACCTCGGGGTGAAGATCAGGATGATTGCCGGCAAAGGCTTTTGCYTGGAGTCACCGGTACCGGTGCTTTCCCCTACGTTGTACGCAGAGCTTGAGCTGAAAACGGCGACGACCTTGCTGATCCCCACCGAGCATGAAGAACGCGCGCTGTACGTGCTGGACGGTGAGGCCCAGCTCAATGGCGAGCCGATTGAACCGCACTCGCTGGTGGTGCTGCCTGCCGGGGAAGAAATGGACCTGTTCGCCGAAAGCGACTGCCACGCCATGCTGTTTGGCGGCGCGCCCATGGACGGGCCGCGGCGGATCAACTGGAACTTCGTCGCCAGCGATCCCGCGGTGATCGATGAAGCCCGCCGACGCTGGGCGGCCGGTGATTGGCCAACCGTGCCAGGCGAGAGCGAGCGGATCGAACTCCCTTAAGATCTTCGGTGTTAGTCACACCGCCATCGCGAGCAGGCTCGCTCCCACACTGGAATGGTGTCGACCGTTAATCTTGTGTACGTCTCGGTCAAATGTGGGAGCAGCCGGGCGGCGTTCCGTCTGCTCGCGATGAGGCCAGCCCTGACACCGACAGTGCCAGGGCTAGAAACAGCACTCAGCCGTTGAACACTTCATCCAGCAAATTATGCATCGACACAAAGGCCCGCTTGGCGGTCTTGGCGTCGTACATCATCATGCCCGGCACATTGGCGTGCGGGTCGGTGAAGGAATGCACCGCGCCGCCGTAGCTGAGCAACTGCCAATCCACGCTCGCAGCGTTCATTTCAGCTTCGAAGGCCGGCAACTGCTCTTTCGCAACCAATGGATCGGATGCACCGTGCAGCACCAGCACCGAGCCTTTGATATTTTTCGCATCAGCAGGGTTCGGTGTGTCCAGCGTACCGTGGAACGACACGGCAGCCTTGAGCGGCGCGCCGCTTCGGGCCAGTTCCAGAGCACAGCAACCGCCGAAGCAGAAACCGAACGCTGCCAGTTTCGAAGTATCGACCGCTGCTTCACCCTGGCTCTGCAAGGCAGCGAATGCGGCCTGCATGCGCTTGCGCAACAACGCACGATCATTCTTCAGCGGCATCATCGCCGCGCCCGCCTCGTCGCCATTCTGCGGACGAATCGCCTGCCCATACAGGTCGGCAATCAACACCACATACCCCTTGGCGGCAACCTCCTGGGCAATCTTCTCGGCCCCGGCGCTGACCCCCATCCAGTTCGGCGCCATCAACAAGCCCGGACGCGGGCCTGTGTGGCCAGCATCGAACGCCAGACGACCTTCGTAAGACTGACCCTCAACCTGATAGACAACGGAACGCACACTAACTTGGCTCATGACTCACTCCCGTAAAGAAACGCCAGAATGAAAAAACCCGCCGAAGCGGGTTTTTCTACAACTCGGTTAAACCGACAGCTCAACCAGCAGCTTGTTCAGACGGCGCACATAGGCGGCCGGGTCTTTCAAGCTATCGCCGGCAGCCAGGGCTGCCTGATCGAAGAGGATGTGCGACAGGTCGCCAAAACGCTCTTCGCTCTGCTCACCGTCGAGTTTTTCGATCAGCGGGTGAGCCGGGTTGAATTCGAAGATCGGCTTGGAATCCGGAACCTTCTGACCGCTGGCTTCAAGGATCTGACGCATTTGCAGGCCCAGGTCCTGCTCACCGATCGCCAGAATCGCCGGAGAATCGGTCAGACGGTGGGAAACCCGCACTTCGCTGACGGTTTCACCCAGCGCAGTCTTGATCCGCTCAACCAGGCCTTCTTTGCTCTTGGCGACTTCTTCGGCGGCCTTCTTGTCCTCTTCCGAGTCCAGGTTGCCCAGGTCCAGGTCACCGCGTGCCACATCGACAAAGCTCTTGCCGTCGAATTCGTTGAGGTAGCTCATCAGCCACTCGTCGATACGGTCGGTCAGCAGCAGCACTTCGATGCCTTTCTTGCGGAAGACTTCCAGGTGCGGGCTGTTCTTGACCTGTGCATAAGTTTCACCGGTCAGGTAGTAGATCTTGTCCTGACCTTCCTTGGCGCGAGCCAGGTATTCGGCCAGCGAGACCACTTGCTCGCCCTCTTCACCCTGGGTGGAGGCGAAACGCAGCAAGCCAGCGATTTTCTCTTTGTTGGCGAAATCTTCAGCCGGGCCTTCCTTCATGACCTGGCCGAAGTTTTTCCAGAAGCCCTTGTATTGCTCAGGCTCGTTCTTCGCCAGTTTTTCCAGCATGTCCAGAACGCGCTTGGTCAGCGCCGACTTCATCGAGTCGATGATCGGGTCTTTCTGCAGGATTTCCCGCGAGACGTTCAGCGACAGGTCGTTGGAGTCGACCACACCTTTGATGAAACGCAGGTACAGCGGCAGGAACGACTCAGCCTGGTCCATGACGAACACGCGCTGCACGTACAGCTTCAGGCCACGTGGCGCTTCACGCTGATACAGGTCGAACGGAGCACGGGCCGGTACGTAAAGCAGCGAGTTGTACTCCAGCTTGCCTTCGACCTTGTTGTGGCTCCAGCTCAGCGGGTTCTCGAAATCGTGAGCGATGTGCTTGTAGAACTCCTGGTATTCCTCGTCTTTGACTTCAGTACGCGGACGGGTCCACAGAGCGCTGGCGCGGTTGACGGTTTCCCATTCAACGGCTGGTTTCTCTTCGCCTTCGGCGGCTGCCACTTCTTTCGGCAGTTCGATCGGCAACGCGATGTGATCGGAGTACTTCTTGATGATGTTGCGCAGACGCCAGCCATCGGCGAACTCGTCTTCAGCGGGCTTCAGGTGCAGGACGATGCGCGTACCGCGGTCTTCCTTGTCGATGGTGGCGACGTCAAATTCGCCTTCGCCCTTGGACGACCAGTGCACGCCTTCGCTGGCAGCGAGGCCGGCACGGCGGCTGAACACGTCGACTTTATCGGCAACGATGAACGCGGAGTAGAAACCTACGCCGAACTGACCGATGAGGTGCGAGTCTTTCTTCTGATCGCCAGACAGGTGCTTCATGAAATCGGCAGTGCCGGATTTGGCGATGGTGCCCAGGTGGGTCACGACATCGTCACGGCTCATGCCGATACCGTTGTCTTCGAGGGTGACGGTTTTCGCGTCCTTGTCGAAGCTCACACGGATTTTCAGTTCAGCGCCACCTTCCAGCCACTCAGGCTTGGACAGGGCTTCGAAACGTAATTTGTCGACAGCGTCGGAGGCGTTGGAGATCAGTTCGCGAAGGAAAATTTCCTTGTTGGAATACAGCGAATGGATCATCAGGTGCAGCAGTTGCTTCACCTCGGTCTGGAAGCCCAGGGTTTCCTTTTGAGTTTCCACGCTCATGGTCATCAAACTCCGATTGGATGGCAGTGGCCGCACCCTGAAGGGGTGACGGCGGGATGTCATCAGAGTTGGGGGCATAGCCCAGAATTTCAAGGGCTTGGCGTTTCTTCAATTTTGAAATGGGCACGCGCCGTGGCAATCGGCTCGGTTTGAGTGCTCTGCCATGCAGTTATCGCGACGTTGGCGACCCGCCGTCCCTGACGGCACACCTGGCATTTGGCGTAGGTGTCGCGAAACTGCCCGGCACGCAGATAATCGAGGGAGAAGTCGATGATCTTCGGCACACCGGGGGAACCGGTAAAGATCAGCAAATGCAGGGCCGCCGCCAGTTCCATGAACCCGGCTATCACCCCGCCATGAATCGCAGGCAGCAAAGGGTTGCCAATATTGTCCTTGTTCGCCGGCAAACGAAAAATCAGCTCATCGCCCAGCCGCGAGCACTCGACGCCAATCAGCTTGGCATAGGGGATCAGTTGCAGCAGCGTGGCGTAGTCCCCACGCTCGTGAGCCTGCTGCAATTGCTCTTTGAAATTATCCGTCATTTCGTCCCCCCACTGATGACACCACCAAAACCCTTGGTGCCTTTGACGCCTTTGCCCATGCGCATGAAGGTCCCGACTACATGGGCGATCGGCTTTTGCGGATCATCCTGGTAAGCAAACCCGCGCGTGAAAATCACATCAGTCGTCACCCGGTAGCACTGGGCAAAACCATGCACCTCTTTATGCGGCTCGGCCGGGTGCATGTAGTCGATACGCAGATCCAGGGTCGGGCAAACCTCGAACTCCGGCAAAACGCAGAGCGTTGCCATGCCGCACGCGGTGTCCATCAACGAGGTGATGGCGCCGCCATGAATCACACCGGTTTGCGGATTACCGACGATCTGCGGGCTATACGGCAACGTGATTGTCAGCCCGTCATTACTTGCGCTGTGCACCCGTAACCCGAGCACCTGGCAATGCCTCAGCGCCGTTAAAAACCGTGTCGCACGCTCGAAAACGGGGTTGTCGATCATTCGATAAAGGCTCTTTTTAGTGGTGTTGCATAGCAGTTGAGGGACTAAGAAAAAGTTCCAACCAAGATAAATCTTATATATCTGTAGGAAACATGGAACTTAATCCATGGTGCTGCGTTCGAAAGGGCAAGTAGATATTTTCCAC
>NZ_JBFTLU010000090.1:0-17643 GCF_056396605.1 Pseudomonas sp. 05T35 | reverse complement strand
GCCCGCGAGGCTGCGTTMGAGGCGGGCCGCGTTCGGACKAAGTCCTCGTAAATCCTGRGTACGCGGTTTGCCTGAAAGARCMCGYTRSCTGATTCAACGWCTGCTTCGCAGCCGAACGCAGCCTCGCGGGCTCGGCAGCTGCTACACGAGCTGGAGCAGCACGATGTTCAGACGGTGAACCAGCCATCGTTCTTGCGCAGGTTCCAGGCGAATGCCCCAAGCGTCAGGCTGCGCAGCACCATGAACAGTAGAAAGGTCAGCCACAGTCCATGGTTGCCGAACCCTTGCAGTGCCCAGGCAAATGGCAGCAATAGCAGCAGCGTCAGCAGCATGCCGTTGCGCATTTCCCGGGCCCGGGTGGCGCCGATGAACAGGCCGTCGAGCAAGTAGCTCCAGACGGCGATCAGCGGCAGTGCGGCGAGGTACGGCAAGTAGACGAACGCAGTGTCGCGCACGCTCTGGATGTTGGTCTGCATCTCGATGAACAGATGTCCGGCGCAGACAAACAGCAGCGCAAAACCCAGGCTGGCAATCAATGACCAGCCGCAGGCGACCACCAGGGACCGACGCAAGGCCTGGCGGTCATGGGCACCGATGGCGTGGCCGCACAGAGCCTCCACTGCGTGGGCCAGGCCATCCAGGGCATGGGCGGTCAACAGCAAACCATTCAGCAATAATGCATTGGCCGCCACCGTCGCATCGCCGAGCCGTGCGCCTTGCACGGTCACCATGAAGAACACCGATTGCAGCGCCAGACTGCGAATGAAAATGTCCCGGTTGACCGCCAGCAGCGGCCGCCAGCTCTGCCACAGCGCCAGTGCCGCCCAGGCGATATGCCCGGGGTAGGCGCGCAGGGCGTTACGGGTCATGGCCAGGCCGAGCAGGGCGCCGGTCCATTCGGCGATCACTGAAGCACGGGCCGCTCCGACAACGCCCCATTGCAGACCCAGGACGAACCACAGGTTCAGAGCGATATTCACCAGGTTGGTGGTCAGCAGAATCGCCAGCGGTGCGCGGGCGTTCTGGGTGCCGAGGAACCAGCCGACCAGCGCATAACTGGCCAGCGCCGCGGGTAAGCCAAACAACCGGGTATGGAAAAACTCGCGGGTCAGTTGATCAAGTTCGGCCGATGGCTGCATGAAGTGCAACGCCACGCCACTGAGCGGTACGCCCAGCATCCCGAGCAGCAGCGCCAGCCCCATCGCCAATAGCAAGCCTTGCAGCAGGATCTGCCGCAGCGCAGCGCCATCACCGCGCCCGGCCGCCTGCGCTGCAAACCCGGTGGAGCCCATACGCAGAAAACCCATGGCCCAGGCCAGAAAGGTGTACAGGCTGGCGCCCACCGCAACCGCGCCGAGCTGATGCGCGTGGGGCAGGTGGCCGACCACCGTGCTGTCGACCAGCGCCACCAGCGGCACGGAAATGTTCGAAAGAATCATCGGCGCGGCAAGCGCCCAGACGCGGCGATGGGTCGCACGATCGCGCCAGTCGGTGATCAACGTAGACATTCAGGCTCCTTTCGAGAGCGGGCATTGTAGCGGCAGATCCAAGCGTCGTTGGGCGCTTGTTGTGGGGCATCAGTCAATCTGCCACGCACGACGAGCGCCCCGCGTTTAACCGTGCCGAAGATGGTAATTCAGGTCACTAGTTGCCGCGCACGCTGAATGGTGGGGGCGAGCCTGCTCGCGATAGCAGTCTTGCAGGCAGCCTGTTTGTCGAGTCTGAAACCGTCATCGCGAGCTGGCTCGCTCCCACATGGGGTTTGGGTGTTAGTGAACCACCCAGCTCAACACCCACAACCCCAGCACCAGCCAGATAATCCCGGCGATGATCGATGCACGCATGAAGGCGCGGATCGCCGAGTACAGCAGCATCAAGCCGATGATCAGCACGAGAATGCTGATGATCGAGGGCTCCATGCCCAGTGCTCGTGACAGCCCGTCGACGAAATTGCCGCTGGCGTGAGTCAAGGCATTGAACAGCCCACTGAGCGTATCGACGATGAACCGGATGACCGAACCCAGCGCCTGACCGAGCCATTCGAAAAAGCTATCTACCTGCATGTATACGTCCTGATGAAAGAGTGGGTGCCGGAGCTGAGCGCTTTGGCCATTGTCAGGGCTGGCGAGCACCCTTGAAGCTTAGAGGTTTGGTGGTTTGAATTCGCGAATAGTAACTGAACGCCTGCGCCTACTGGGCAAGCTTCTGCGTTCTGTAGCGGTTGGAGTCAGAATCGGGCTTTTAGTCCCAACCATCCCTTCAAGTCTCAACATACAAGCGGGCTTGCTCGCGAACTGTCACGAAGCGACAGCAGTGTCCGGCGCTTGCCTTCATCCGCCATCGGCATGAAGCTATACGCCTTCAGGAGAGCCCGATGAACCTTGTTGAACTGACCGAACGCCTGCACTGTATCCGTGATCGCAACGACTGGCGGCAATTTCACAGCCCGAAGAACCTGGCCATGGCCGCCAGTGTCGAAATGGCCGAGCTGGTGGAAATTTTCCAATGGTTGAGCGAAGACCAGTCGCGCCAGTTGCCGGCGGACAAACTCGCCCATGCCGGTCAGGAAGTCGGCGATATCGTGCTTTATCTACTGCTGCTGTGCAGCGAGCTGGGGTTGGACATGGAACAGGTAGTACGCAGCAAGCTGGCCGACAGCGAACGGCGGTTCAGCTGATGAGCGACCGTCATTTCGATCAGCTGGCGACCCGTTTCGCCGAAAAAATCTACGGTGGTGCCAAAGGCGCAATCCGTCTGGCGGTGCTTCAGGCCGACCTGGCCGAAACCCTGCCTGATCGCCCATTGCGGGTGCTGGATATCGGCGCAGGCCTTGGGCACATGTCGTTGTGGCTGGCCCAGCGCGGCCACCAGGTGACCCTGGCCGAGCCTGCCGAACCGATGCTCGAAGGCGCCCGCCAGCGCTTCGCCGACGCAGGGCAAACAGCGACGTTTATCCAGGCGCCGTGGCAAGAGCTGCTCGGTCAACTCACCGAGCCTTACGACCTGGTGCTGTGCCACGCGGTGCTGGAGTGGTTGGCCGAGCCTCACGCGATTCTGCCGGTGCTGCATCARCTGACGACTAAAGACGGCTGGTTGTCGCTGGCGTTCTATAACCGCGATGCGCTGATTTACCGCAACTTGCTCAAGGGGCATTTCCGCAAGATGCGCAAGAACGACATGGCCGGCGAGAAGCAGAGCCTGACCCCGCAGATGCCTCTGGATCCGCGCGAACTGGCGACGCAACTGGAAGGTTTGTGGCAGGTTGAAACCCAAAGCGGAGTGCGGGTTTTTCATGACTACATGCCGCTGGAGTTCCAGGCCCGAGCCGAACTGATCGACTTGCTGGAAATGGAACTGGCCCACCGTCGTCACCCGAGTTTTGCGGGGCTGGGGCGTTACCTGCACTGGATCTGTCGCCCGGTCTGAACCGTGGCTTCTGTGGAGAGCATCATGAAACGCCGTTTGGGATTGATCATGTTGTGTCTGGGACTCGGTGCCTGCCAGGGCAGCAATCCGTATATCGCCAGCTCCAACCCGCTACCACCGGCCCCACCACACGCCGCCAACACCTTTGATCGCAGCGCCTATCCAGCGGCGCCGCGTGATTACAGCCGTTACCAAAGCTGGGCCTGGCTCAACGGCCGGTTGCCCAATGGCTCGGCCTTGGCCGACTCGGCGCAGATCGCCGAAGCGGTCAGTAATGCGCTGGATCAACGGGGTTTGCGCCCGCTGCACGACAATCGTCCGGCCGATCTGTGGGTCAGCGCCGACCTGCATCAGGAAACCCGCCTGATGCAGGTTCAGGACGATTACGGTTATGGCGGCTACGGGATGTACAACACGGCGCCGATCGTACGTACCTATCAGGTGCAAGTGCTGGTGATTCGAGTGGATCTGTTCGACGCCAGCACTGGGCAACCGGTCTGGAGTGCCAGCGCTGAAACGGGCCTCCAAGGCAACGAAATAGAGCGTGGCGATGCGTTACGAACAGCTGTGGAAAAGGCGGTAGCGGCGTATCCTCCTAGTTAGGTTCCCTGCCTGGACCCGGAGAAAAATCATGTCCCTTCGTCTCTCATTACTGGCGTGCGCTGTGTTGCTCAGCGCCTGCCAAACGACCAAGGTCAATTACGATTTTGATGCCAGCCGCGACTTCGCCGCCTATCGCAGTTGGGCGTGGAAAGAGCCAGCGGTGCAATACCGCCCCGAGGATCCGCGGATCAAGAGCGACCTCACCGAACAACGCATTCGCCAGGCGGTTGCCGATCAACTCGACCAGCGTGGCCTGCGCCCGGCGGCTACCGGTGCCAAGGCTGACGTCAATGTGCGGACCTACCTGATCGTCGAGGATCGCCAGCAGCAAATCACCACCAACTATGGCGGTGCTTGGGGTGGCCCCTGGAACGGCTACTGGGGCGCACCGATGTACAACGAAACCCGCAACGTCTCCTACAAGGTCGCCACGCTTCAGATCGACCTGCTTGATGGCAAGGATGGCAAGCTGGTCTGGCGTGGCAGTGATGAGCAACTGCTCAGCAGATCGCCGCAGCCCGCCGACCGCAGCGCCGCGATTCGCGCAACGGTAGGGCGGATATTGAGCAACTACCCACCGAAATAAAGCACTTGAATCATCGGCGCCGGCAAGTTGCCAGCGCCGTGCTCGAGCCTTGACTACACTGCCTTCACCACCGGAGGTAGCGCTCGGCAGTGCGCCGGCAAAGGAGTGCTCGATGTCTCGCCGTTTGCAGTTTCGCGGCCCCGCCGGGCAACGTGGCGCTATCGGATTGCTCGCGGCAATGACCTTCGGCCTTGCGTTGTTGTTTGCACTGTTGGTGGTCGACAGCGGCCGGCTCTATCTGGAGCAGCGCAAGTTGCAACGGGTGGTGGACAACGCCGCGCTGGAAGCGGTCAGTCGTGGCGGCACCTGCCTGCCGGGCTTGACGGCCGCTGGTTATGCTGGGCAAAGCGCGGTGCGTAATGCGTTCATCATCAGCCCCACCAGTACCTTGACCACCACCTGCGGTTCGCTGGCGACGGCGCCGACCAATCTGCGCACCTTCGTCCCCAATGCC
This sequence comes from Pseudomonas sp. 05T35, assembly GCF_056396605.1. NCBI lineage: Bacteria > Pseudomonadati > Pseudomonadota > Gammaproteobacteria > Pseudomonadales > Pseudomonadaceae > Pseudomonas > Pseudomonas sp. 05T35. The sequence continues at coordinate 12,574 of NZ_JBFTLU010000090.1, read as the reverse complement.
GCGCAATCGATGGCCATTCAGGTGGTTGCCACCAACGTGGTATCGACCAGTGCCGCGGCGGGTATTCAGGCATTGTTCAGTGGGGCTTCGCTCAGTGCCAATACCACGCTGACCGCCACGGCAGTGGCAGCGGCGCCGCAACCGACGCTGGCGCAGCTAAGCATTCGCAGTTCGGTCGTCAGTGTCGACACCGCGAGGTCGAATCTCTTGAACCCGCTGTTCTCAACCCTTCTGGGCGGCAGCGTGAACCTGACAGCCGTGGGCTGGGACGGCTTGGTCCACACCGATATCAACCTGCTGAAGTTCATGGACCAATTGGCCATCGATCTGGGGGTGAGCGCAGGTGACTACACGGCATTGCTCAACACGCAAGGAACGGTCACTCAATTCATACACGCCGCTGCAACGGTTGCGGGTCAGAACAGTGCCACGGCCGATGTAATGACGGCGTTGACCAGTCTGCAGGGGGGGGCCAGCAATGCACCACCGATCAAACTTGGCGATGTGCTGCAACTTCAGACGGGCACCTCGACGGCCGGCCTGGATGCCACGGTGCAGCTGTTTCAGCTGGTTCAGGGCTTTGTGCAGTTGGCGAATAAGAACAGTGCAGTGACCGCCGTTCTACCGGTGAACGTACTGGGGCTGCTGGGCGTGACAACCCGTGTAAAAGTGATCGAGCCGCCGCAGTTTTCTGCCGTGGGCGATCCGGAACTGGCCAGGGCCGATCCATTGGGCGTGAACCGGATCTATGTGAAGACCGCGCAGGTGCGAGTGCTCGCAACGGTCGACCTTTCTCTTATCAATGCGGTGTTGCAGGTGGTGAATACGCTGTTGAGCGCGATTGTCGTTTCTATCAACACGCTGCTGGCCCCCGGGTGCCTGTTGTCAACCTGCACACAAACAGACCTGCAAATAGCGCCTGAAGGCCTCAACCTCGATGTAGGGATTGAAGCAGGAGTCGGGAGCAGTTATGTCACCGATTACTCATGCGTCAGTCCGACCAGCAAAAGTCTCACTGCGACCACGGACATTTCCACGCTCAAAGTCAAAGTCGGCCAGATCAACCCTGCCATCTGGTTCTCCTCCTCGCCGTTGTCAGCGCTTACACCGTTAACCCTGGTCGATGTCGGCAGCAGGACCTGCCAGGGATTGACCTTCACCTGTGGTCCGCGCACACCATTTACCGGCGGTGGCAGTGAAATCATGATCGACAGCCCGATCGCCGGGACCAGTGACCCGAACTACACCTACAACAACCCCAAGGAAATCAATGTCCCGCCATTGCCGACCCACACCGTTTCGGTATCGGGTGTCGTCGGCAGTTTGAGCGCAACCTTGGGTGGCATCACACTCATTCAGCACACACCGACGATTAACGGTCTGACGGCGTTGCTGCTCAGCACGCTGTCATCGCTGCTGGCTGACGTAACAACGCTGTTGGTCAACGCAATTGATGGTCTGCTGGCGCCCTTGGTCGATCCGCTGTTGAACAGCCTGTTGCTCAATCTGGGGATCGACGTCAACAAGGTCGATGTGGGGTTCAACCTCACCTGCGGGCAAAAAGGCAAAGCCTACCTGGTGATCTGATCACCCGACGCAATCGGCAGCTCGATACAGAACCGCGCGCCCTCGATCGAATTGCGCACGCTCAGCCGTCCGCCCATGTTCTCGACGATACCGTAGCTCACCGACAACCCCAGACCGGTGCCAACACCGACCGGTTTGGTGGTGAAGAACGGTTCGAAGATCCGTTCCAGCAAGCGCGGATCAATACCGCCAGCGTTGTCCTCGACCCACAGCCTTATCCAATACTCGTCACGTTCGGCATACAGCGAAATCCATGGTTTGAACGCTGGATCGCTTTCGCGCTTGCCCAGCAGTGCGTCTCGAGCGTTGACCATCAGGTTGATCAACACTTGTTCCAGCTGATCGACATGGCCACGTACATTGGCTTCGAAGCCGAACTCGCTGATCCGCAAGTCGACACCTTTGCCGCGCATGCCCTCGGCCAGCAATGACAGCGTGCCTTCCACCGCGAGTGCCGGATTGAACAATTGTTGCTCGATTTCCGAGCGCCGGCCGAACACCCGCATGTGATCGACCACCCGAGCCGCACGCTGGACCTGGGCGTCGATACGCTTGAGTTTGTCTTGCAGGTAATCGATCTGCACATCGCCGTTGCTCAAGCGCTTGAGCACGTTGACGATGGCCATGCGCATCACGTTCAGTGGCTGGTTGATTTCATGCGCCAGCCCGGTGGCCATTTCTCCCAGGGTGGCCATTTTTGCGCTTTGCGTGAGCTGTTGTTGCGAGCGGCGGACCTCGGTGTTGTCGYGGCCCACGGCCTGAATTTCGATCAGGCGACCTCGCTCGTCGAACACCCCGCGATCCGACCAGACCCACCAGGCATTTTCGCGCCCGGGGAGTTGCAGGCTGATTTCCGCGGTGCTCACCGGGAACTCCGGCGTCAGTTGGCGCAGGCGCAGCACAAAGGCTTCGCGCTGTTCGGCCGACAGCCAGCTGCCCAGATCGACCCCCGGCAATTGTTCGGGCGTGCATTCCAGGTACGTCGCCAAGGGACGATTGCCGAACGTCAGCGTCAAGTCCGGACGATAGCGGCAGATCATCGCGGGCGAATCTTCCACCAGCATCCGGTAGCGCTCCTCGCTCTGTTTGACCTGTTCGGCGGCCTGGGTCGCTTCACTGACATCCAGCCACAAGCCGACCGCCTCCACCGGCAGCCCAAGGTCGTCGCGCAGCAACCTGGCTTCATCGAGCAGCCAGTGGTAGTTGCCACGCTGGTCGCGCAAACGGTAACGCGCGCGTACCGATCCCTCGCGCAGCAGTTGGCGGGTGCGCTCGAAATACAGGTCACGGTCTTCAGGATGAACCCGCTCCACCAGCGCGTTGCCCGTCAAATCATTCAGGTTCCAGCCGAGCAACGGCAGCAGGCTGGCACTGAAAAAACTCGGTTGCAGCGCGCCTTCGACATAGCGCTGCACGTAGATCACCGCCGGCGAACTGGCAATCAGGTTGTCCAGGCGGGCATGGGCAGCGGCGGCCTGTTGCTGTTGATTCTTGATGTCGCTGATGTCGAGCATGAACCCCACCAGCCGACGCTGTTCACCTACGCCTAACGCCTGGCCTTGCAGGCGATACCAGATCGGCATCTGGGCGTCATCAGCGCGGTGCAGGCGCACGCACAGCAGCAAGGTCTTGCCGTGTTGTTGCAGGTCCTGCACGCGGCTGGTCAGCTCTTGGCGGTCGGCCGGATGGATCAGCCCCAGCCACTGGGCCAGCGCTAAACGGGCACTCTCCAGATGCAGGGTGAACGCCAATTGCGGTGCCAGTTGAACCTCGTCAGTGTTGCTGAACAGCTCCCACCAACCGGTGCCCAGCAAGCCTTGCAGGGCTTCGAGTCGTTCCAGTTGCTGATGTTGATGCTGCTCGCGTAAACGACCCAGCAGTGGCCCGGCCAACGCTGCGACCAGCAGCAACCAGTCACGCTCGCCAAGCTGAGGCGCACGTTGCTGTACCGGGTAAAAACCACAAAGCAACCAGGCTGCCACACCGTGATCGTCCCGATAGGGCACCAGAAATCCGTCGGTATTACCGAAGGTTCCCTGTAACCGCGGGTGCTCGCTGAAGCCATGCGCGACGTTCAAGCGCAACGGCGTATTACCGCTCAAGCTGTCCAGGCTGGTGCCCAGCGGTTGGCCGGTTTGCCACAACTGCGGCGCATCGTGTGCGTTGTACTGGCTGTGGATCAGCCAGCCTTGTTCCTGATCGTCGAGCAGCGCGATGGCCACACAGGGAATGTGCCAGCGCTGGGCCAGGCCTTGAAGTTGTTCGGTCAGCACCTCGGGCAGGCGCATCAGGCTGCACAGGCGAAGCTGTTCGCTCATGTGCCCGGCGAACGACTGACATTCCTCGCGGCTGTGGGCCTGTTGGCGTTCGTGCAGCAAATCAGCAATGTCGAGCAACTGCAGCAGCCAGCCGTCAGGCGTCGGCTGAACCCAGCCGCGAAGATGCAGGGTCTGGCCTCCGAGACCGGTGAAATCCAGGTCCAGGTTCTGGCCTTGCCAGTCAGCGGGTGTGCCTTCGACGGCCAAATGACTGTGGGGCAGCAGGTAATCGATCAGTAGCAGGGATTGGTCGGCAGGCGGACGCAGCGCCAATGMGTGACACAAGGGGCCACTCATGTGCAGTACCCGGCCCTGAGGGTTCAGCAGCAGGTGCAATCCGACATTCTGTTTCATCAGGCTGTAGGAGGGCGTGTCGGGTTCCTGGAATGGCGGACGATTGAGCAGTCGGCCAAACAGCTTTTCTCCAGGTGTCAAAATTGCAGACTCGATTGTGCTGTCAGGTTTGTCGGCAGATTGGGCACGGTACCGACACCAGGCAGGACGAGGAACGGGATGACTTGATTGAGCTTGCTGGTGGGGTACGTCACGCTGACCGTCAGCAAACCGGTACCCGCGTTATAGGCAGCCTTGGCGTCCACACCAAAGGTGAGGTTGAAGGCGCTTGGCACCCAGGACAGTTGCTGCTGTAAAACACTGTTTGCCAGGTTCTCCATGGCCGTCGGGTAGTTGGGCGTTTTCGGATCAAGTGCGACGCTTTGCCGGACCGCCTCGGCGGTGGCCTCGTTGAATGATTGCACCAGCAACAGCGGCAGGCTGTAGCTGACGATCCCGTAGAACACCGCAAAAAAGATCACGAACACCAAGGCGAACTCAATCGCCACAGCACCTTTTTGCTTTTTGGGGAGGCCTGATTTCATGAGTGCGTCTACCCTGACAACGACTACGTGGTATGAGCATAGAATCATTCAGCCAAAGCGGACGATTTTTACCGGATGCAGAGTTTTGTCCTACTGATCTGGCTGGCGCTTTGCGCGGCACAGGATGTTCAGCAACGGCATATCGCCAACAGCCTGACCTTGGGAGCAGGGTTGTTGGCATTGATTTATCTGTTGTGGACCGGCACCACCTGGCTGGGCGCGCCTGACGTTCAGGGCGGGTGGGCATTGCTGCTGGCACTGTTGTTTACCTTGCCCGGTTATGGGGTGGGACGGTTGGGAGCCGGCGATGTGAAGCTGATGGCGACGATCGGACTGGCGACCGACAACCTGCATTTGCTCGGCAGTTTTATCGGCGCTGGAATGTCTGGCCTGGTGTGGCTATTGATTGCTTCAAAGGTCTGGCCGCATATGAGTCAAGGGCTTAGGACCCGGCTTCAATACCGCGCTCCCGAACTGTCAAGAAAACCACCCTTTGCGCCCTTTGTGCTGATCGGCATGCTGCTGACACTGGCCTGTATCCGCTAGTCGTYCGGCACGACTATCGCTATGTACATAGTAGGAAAGTAGGTCTACTTTCAGTTCAGACCTGTACAGCTTGCCGCTGTCGGTACAGGAAGTGACAGTCTTCGGACAGGGCATGGAGGCGCACGTGAACAAACCTACCTCTGCGGTAAAAGTGCTGGTGGTCGACGATCAACCGCTGATCGTGGAAGAGCTTTGCGAGTTTCTTGAAAGCAGCGGTTACCGTTGCGTCCCTTGTGAGTCCAGCCAGCAAGCCATCGCGCGCTTCGGTGAAGATGTCGACATCGGCCTGGTCCTCTGTGATTTGCACATGCCCGGGCTCGACGGTATTCAACTGGTTCAGGAGCTGCAACGCATCGCCGGCAAGCACCGGGCATTCGAAGCCATCATGCTTACCGGGCGCGCCGACAAGCAGGATGTGATCAAGGCCCTGCGCGCGGGGATCGCCGACTACTACCAGAAGCCGATTGACCTGGATGAGCTGCTGGAAGGGGTGCAGCGTCAGGAGGTCGCGCTTAAGGAACGGCAAAAGAGTGTGCAGTTGGGGCACTYGAATCAGAAGCTGCAAGACCTTTCCGAATCGATCGATGACCTTTATCAGGACCTTGATAAAGTTCGTCGTGCTCCGCTTTTGCCGTCGGGTGGGGAGGTTGATCGGGAGCAGATGCCGGCGATCTTTGATCAGCTGTCGCCTCGTCAGCTTGATGTTGCGCGGTTGGTGGGCAAGGGGCAGACCAATTATCAGATTGCTTGTGAGTTGGGGATTACCGAGAACACGGTGAAGTTGTATGTGTCGCAGGTGTTGCGGTTGACGCATATGCATAATCGGACGCAGTTGGCGTTGGCTTTGTCGCCGGGGAGTTTTGGGGGGCGGGTGCGGGTTACGGCGCACTAGGGGTTTGGTTTGTATTTGTGTGTATATCCGTTATTGGTGTAACGGCTGCTTATGGTTTCGCCCTTACGGCGAGTCCCTTTTGGCAAACGCCCGGAGTGCCGGCCCAGCCAAAAGGAACCAAAAGGTCTCGCCCCGAGCGTACGGCACCTCGCCTAGGCTCGGCGTTCCCTCGCTACGGTGTCCCGAAGGGGCGGGTGGATCAAAAGCACAGCACGGCGGCCTGACAGCCGGCCTGAGTGGTAAGAGCGCGTACGGCGTTAGATTGATCGTTCCCACGCGCAGCAAAGGAATGCCGCCAATTTTACGACCGCTCCGCGGCCGAACGCAGCCTCGCAGGCTCGGCAGCTGCTACGGGCGACTCATTCGCCAGATGACGCGATGCTAAGACCCAAACGCCCGGTCAATAGCAGTGAGCCCCGGGCCGGCCAAGACGATCAGTATCGACAATGAAAGCCTGCTGGCGAACGCTTCGGAGGACCTGGCTTCGGTCAAGGCCATGGCCGCTGACCTGGCGTTCGAGATCGAAGGTTCTCGACGCAATGTGGCGCTAGGTATTTGCAGGATGATCGACGGGATCCGGCTGCTGGTGGATCGAGCGCTGGACAATATGGACCCTGAAGAACCGGCGGAGTATGTCGTYAAACCTTAGTCGCTTGGGACGGCGATTTTTCAACGTTGAAATACGGTGCAGGACYMSCTCCGTAGCAGCTGYCGAGCCTGCGAGGCTGCGTTCGGCCGCGGAGCGGTCGTAAAATCAGGCAACGCGTTCCTTCAGGTAAACCGCGTATGCAGGATTTGCGAGGACTTCGTCCTCGAACGCAGCCTCGCAGGCTCGGCAGCTGCTACGGATGACTCGCCCGCCGTATTTCAACGTTGCATAGCAATCTGTGACGCGACTCTAAGATCCAAACGCCCGGCCAATAGCGGTGAAACCCGGGCCGGCTAAAACAATCAGCAAGGCGGGAAACAGAAACAGCATCATCACCACGGACATTTTGGCGGACATTTTCGAGATGTATTCCTGCTGGTGTGTCAGGCGCCGGTCGTCGAGCAATTGCTTGAGTGTGAGCAGCGACTTCATGGCGCCGCCGCCTTGATGGATCAGTTGCTGGAGGATCACGCAGGTGTCGGTGAGTTCGTCCACCGCCAGCAGTGTCGCGGTCTGGTGCAGCTCCTGGCCGAGTTCCAGGCCGGAGTCGACCCGAGTCAGKATCAGCCGTAGTTCACTGGTCAGCTCCGGCAGCAGTTTATGCGCCTCGCTGCTGAGCACTCGCAGTGACTGTTCTACGGCCATGCCTGATTCGAAGAGAATTCGCAGTAATGGAATGAACGTCGAGATCTCGATGGCGATGTTTCTTTGCCGACGTTTTACGCAATAGGCCAATAGTCGTTTGGGCAAGAGATAACCCAGCCCGGCGCCCAGTAACGGCGCAAGCCAGTGGTTTTGCGCGGCGGGGTAGAACACCTGTTGAAAGAACACTGCGAGCCCGAGCACCAGCAGGGGCGTGCCGACCTGGCATGCGGCGAATAACGAGCGTTCGCTGGATTTACGCCAACCCAGGCGTGCGAGCAAGGTCTGGGTTTCACTGTCGATGCTGAGCGAGCGCTGGCCAAACCGGCTGTTGCCGAGTGCCCGCAGCCAGTTGCCGAAAGTGTTGTCGTGCGCCACATGCCCTTGCAGGCGTTGGGTGACATGCCGCGCGCGTCGTCGCTGCTCCAGCAGATGGCCGAGCACCAGCGCTATGGCTCCCAGAAACAGCAAGGCGCTCACCAGTAAGACCATCTCAGACACTCCGTAACATGCGCCATAGCGCCAGGCACCCGACGATCTGTAAACCAACCGCGGCGATCAGCATGTGCTGGCCGGCAGGGTCGTGCCACATGCTCAGCATGTAACCGGGGTTGGTCAGCATGAAGTAACTGGCGATGAGGAGGGGCAAGGCCCCCAGAACCCAGGAGGTCATTCGGGTTTCGCCGGTCATGGCCCGAAGCTGACGGGCGCCTTGCTCGCGTTCGCGAATCAGCTTCATCAGGTTCTCCAGTAGCTCGCTGGCATTGCCGCCGTAACGGTGATTGACCTTCAATCCCAAGGCAAACATGCGCAGTTCGTCCTGGTCGTAAAACTCGGCAAAATCGTGCACGGCGTCGGGCAGGTTGATCCCCAATTGCACGTTGCGCTGAATTCGTCCCATCGCTCTTTTAAGCGGGTTGGCGCTGGCATCGATACTGCCCATCACCGCGTCGGCCAAGGTGCGACCGGATTTGAGGCTGCGTATGGTGTGATCGAGCAACGCCGGCAACTGCTCGATCATTCGCCTCAGGCGACGTCGATAACGCCAGGAAATGTACACCCGCAGAATCAACGGTTGCAGGACTAACAGTGTCAGCAGTCCCAGCCAGCCGCCCAGCATAAAACCAAGCAGACTGATAAACACCCAAAATCCCAGCCATAGCGGCAGACGCTCCGTCGGGCGGCCCAGGCCTGCGCGCACAAAGGTCCGCTCAAGGTTGGCCCACGCCGGGTTTTCGACGATCAGATGCGGTTGCCCCTGAGCAAGGCGATTCAGCACGCGTTCGTTGCTGGTCTTGCGCAGGCCTTGATAGAACAGCCAGATCGACAGTCCCAGCAACACGAGAAACATCAGGCTGAGCAGTATCGGACCGATCATCGCGCAAGCCTCGTCAAGTCAGTTGAGGGGCAGAGCCAGTTCATGGCGCAGCTTGTCGCCGGCGGGGTTGACCGCCTCGCGCAGGAAGCCGAAACCGGTCCTTCGATCGAAACGAAACAGGGTGTTGGTGACGTAGATGTCTTCGCGGATCCCCACCACTTCCACCACCTCGCTGACGCAGCGTCGGCCATCGGGCAGGCGCGTCAGTTGAATCACCACGTCGAGACGTGAGGGTGGCCCAGTTGCAGCTCGGCGACATCTTCGATGGTCACCAGGCGTTCGTGAGGATCGATCAGTTGACTGAGGATGTTCAGCAGCGTGGTTTTACCGGTGCCGGTCCCGCCGCTGATGAGGATGTTGCAGCGTTTGCCGACGGCTTTCTCGATGAAGTCGAAAATCGCCTGGTCAATGGTTTGCATCGCCATCAGGTCGCTGCTTTTAAGCATGTCCTTGCGAAATTTACGAATCGACAGGCACGGCCCGTCCAGCGCGATGGGCGGGATAATCGCATTGACCCGGCTACCGTCCGGCATGCGCGCATCGACCATCGGCGATGACTCGTCCAGACGCCGTCCGAGTGGCGCGAGGATCCGTTGCATGACCCGTTCGACATGATGCGCGTCGATGAAGCGCAGGTCGCTTTGGTGCAATATGCCGTCACGTTCGATGAACACCCGGTGAGGGCCGTTGACCAGGATTTCGGTCACGGCGGGGTCGCGCAGCAGCACTTCCAGTGGACCGAAACCGGTGAGTTCGTCGACGATTTCTTCTGCCAGACGCTCCATTTCGTAGCGCGAAATCGCCAGGTGCAAGCGGGCGATGTATTCGGCGACCTTGTCGGTGACGAATTGCGCAAGGAGCGGGCGCGAACCTTCCAGCAGGTTTTTCCCCGACTCTTCGATGGCATCGATGACATAGCGATGCAGCACCAGCTTCAGGCCCTCGTGGTCGGTGTTGCCGATCGGGCTTTGAGTCTGTGCACCGAAGAGTTTTTCACCGCTCATTTGTGGCCTCGCAAGCGATTCAGCCAACTGATTTTGGGGGTTGCCAGCGTTTCAGAGTGCTTGGCCAGACGTTCGCCCAAGGTGCGCAAGCTTTGGGTCAGGACCTCGCGGGGAGCCAGATCGAACAGGGGCACGCCCTGGTTTTTCGCGTTGAGCCGAACCTCTGGGCTGTAGGCCAGGACGGCGATGACTTCGAGGCCAAAGGTTTTGCCCAGTGTCTCGGCGTCCGGGGCGCAGTGGCGCAGGTAACGGTCGACCAGCAGTTGGGCGTGCTCAAGCTTCATGCCTTTTTCGCGCCACAGATTGAGCACCGTCAGGTTGCGTCGGCAGTCGAGCACGCTCTGGTCGGTGTACCACAGTAATTTGTCGCAATGGCTGACGAAGGTGCGCAGGGCTTCGCTGTCAGGTTGGCCGGTGAGGTTCACCACGATGTGTTGAAAGTGTTGGCGCAAGGCGCTGAGCAACATGTACAGCTCGGCGGCGCTGGTGCGCTCCAGCGGTTCGTCATTGTTGGCGTAGGCGAGGATTCGCAGCCCGGCTTCGGCGCTGGTGAAGGCGCTGTCGATCAGCGTCGCATCAAGGCGCCGCAGATGCCGCAATGCATCACCAAAATGGAACGAGCTCTCCAGGCCCAGCAACGCCAGGCTGTCACCACGGGGCAGGCCGAGGTCGAGCAGCAAGGTGTGCTGGCCACTCTTCTGGATCACCAGGGCCAGGTGCCCGGCGAGCAGAGCGCCGTCGGCGTTGCTTTGAGTACCAAAGAGCACTGTCAGGCCACCCATTTGGGTAGTGGTTGCGACAGGCGGCAGACGTTTGCTCAGGCGTCGTACCAGGCCCGAAACTTCGCTGGCGCGTGAGCCGTAGGCAACAAAATCCCGGGCCCCGGCGCGCATGGCATTGAGCACCAATTGATTGTCCATGCCGTCGCCCAGCGCGACGATGGCCAGCATCGGTTTGGCTTCCAGCGCACCTTCGATCAACGCACTCTGGGCCACCACATGCTCGCGGTCGAGGCCGATAAACACCAGGCTGGCAAAGGTCACGTCCACCAGTGCGAGCAATTCATCGAGGCTGCCACCACCGGCGCTGACCACTTGGCCCAAGGGCGCCAGTGCGCCTTGCAACCATTCAAGGTCAGTGCTGTTGCGAGTAATCGCAAGGAACGTCTGGCTCAGGTTCTGGCTCATGGTGAGAGTCCGATGCGTGTGTCGAAGTTGCCGTTTTTGAGGCCATGCACCCTTGCGCAATCAAGGGGGTATTTGGCCAGGAGTTGTTCTTCGCTGCTACGTACGGCCAGGCGCAAGGTACCGACCTGAGTCGCCAGCATCATTCGGCTCAGCAGTTGTTCCGGCACCGCCAGCACGACGCTGCGGGCCGCGATGCGGCGTTGATCCTGTTTGAGTTTTTCGTCTGCGCTGGTGGCAGGGGAGGCGGGTTTGCCTTCGTTGGTCAAGCCAAATTGTTCGCCAACGCCGAGTACACGCATGGCCGGAATGACGATTTGCGCCGACTGCTGCGTGTTGATGGCGTCCTGACGGAGGAACAACAGCACGTCGACGTAATCTCCCGGGATCAGTTGTCCGGCAGCGCCAATCACTTCGTCCACCGCCACCGCCAGCGCGCGCTCATCGCTGTGAATCATCCGCGCCAGCGCGCCGCCGGCCTCGAAACTCTCGTTGCTTAGCCAAGTGCCCGCGCTCAGGCGCCGCCAGGGTGTGCGGCCAACGGCCTGGTCCAGGCTGCTCAAGCTGCCGGCGGGCGCGCTGCGCAGTTTTTCCAGGGTCAGGTCGGCGGCGGTGAGGGGGGTAAACGGCAGGACATCATGCACCAGCACGACGACGGCCTGGCGCGTCTGGTCTTCGGCGCTAGCAACGGTTTTTTCCAGCGCAACGGTGACAGGGGTGGTGACGGGTTCGGTTGCTAGCGGTTGCCGGCTCAGCACCAATCCCCAGTACCCGACAATGACGGCTGCGACTAACAGTAGCCCGGCCAGACCCATGGTGACGCGGCTGTTCATGACGGCTCTCCCTTTCCTGCTGCATCACCGGCTCGTGACGTTCAACGAGATAATTCGCAATCAGGCAGCTATGAACATGCAACTAATTCGCTATTTGAAAGTAGCGCAGCTAAATCAAAACGCCATCACCGGTCAAAAAAATAACTTACCACCGTATGGCATTTCGGTTAATCCCCAGTCGCCACCATTCCGGTTAATACTTTGTGATTAATCGCTTATTACAGTTGCTGGAGCGGGGTTTGTTGGCAATGCTCCGATGGCAAAGCGCAATCATGTTGTGCACCCGCTACATGTGCGCCCTCGGCGCAAAGGAGAAGTCGTATGTTCCTTAACTTCGTGCGGTATCTGTATATCCGCCTCCAGTTGTTCATGACCAGGACCGAGGGCGCTTCAGCCATTGAATATGCGTTGATCATTGCAATGGTGGGGTTGGTCGTCGTTGCCTTCGTTACACCGATGGGCAACTCGGTGAAAGGCACCTTCAATAAAGTCATCACTTCACTGGGGGGGACGGTTGTACCCTGATCGGTTGGTCACCTCTCAATCCGATTACTTATTCAGTGACAGGAATCGCACATGAACGCTTCTTCAGCTCCGCGCCAACAGTTGCTTCTGGTGGACGACGAAGAAGATGCCCTGTTGGAACTTGCGGAGTTGCTGGAG
>NZ_JBFTLU010000089.1:0-23602 GCF_056396605.1 Pseudomonas sp. 05T35 | reverse complement strand
CTGCATCGCGAGCAGGCTCGCTCCCACAAAAATCAATGCACCACGCTGTTAGGCGGCAAATGCCCCAGCCGTTCGGTCAGGCGGATGCGCTGGATCGGGTCGTCGGTGAGCAGCAAGGCATGCTCCAGGTCGAAACGCTCGGCGTTGGGGCATTCCAGCCGTTGATAGAGGCTGGCGCGGGCCAGGTAGTCGCTGACGCAGGCATTACCGAGCTCCAGCACCCGCTCGGCATCGATCAGCGCGTCGATGTTGTCGTCGTTGGTCAAATGCAACTGGCGCAAATTGCGCGACAGTCGCTGGAGCATCTGGACCGGTTCGCTGGTGAGCAGATGCTCGGCGTTGAGCTGCATGTTCGGACCGTACTGGCGTTGCAGCAATTCGCGGCAGTCGTTGGGGTACAAGCGCCGACCACCACACGGGTCGAGCAAATGATCGGCACCTGGCACCCGCAACAGAAAGTGCCCGGGAAAATTCACCCCKACCATTGGGATCTCCAGCCGCCGGGCCAACTCCATTGCGATCAAACCGAGCGCCAGCGGTTGCCCGCGCCGGCGTTCCAGCACCTTGTTGAGCAGCGCTGCCTGCGGGCGTAGCGGGATGGATTCGTCCTGTTGATAACCCATGTCATTGAGTCGCCGCAACAACGGTTGGGCCAACTCGCTGACCGGCAACATCGGTAGACCGGCACTGACCCGTTGTTGCAGATCCTTGAATTGCTCCAGCAGCACCTCGGGCTTCACCAGCGGATCGTGTTCGGCAGCGATCCACAGCGCCGCTTCGAAGAGCGCCGGTGGCGAGCGTTGCAGACAGGCGAAAAAAGCGTGGCGCGGGTTCATCAAAATCTCCGTCGAATGCCTCGTTTTAGCCCCGTCTCAGGCATTCGTCCAGTGCTCTACACATGCCGTTGCAGGTTATGTCTTAAAGGCTTTAAAAGCCCTGCTGCTTATTCCGGTGCGCTTCAGCAATTTTCAGCCGCAGGCCTATACTGGCGACTACAAGAAGTGATTCGGGAGCCCTACGATGTTCGCTCTCATGCAAAGCACTCGCCTTGAATCGCTGCACCTGAGCGTTGACCCGGTGACCGGGTTGAAGGCGGTGATCGCCATTCATTGCAGCCGTTTGGGCCCCGCCCTTGGTGGCTGCCGTTACCTTGCCTATCCCGACGATGAAAGCGCCGTGATGGATGCTGCACGCCTGGCGCAAGGCATGAGTTACAAGGCCGCGCTGGCCGGCCTGGCACAGGGCGGCGGGGTAGCGGTGATCGTTCGCCCGCCCCATGTCGAAAGTCGCGCAGCCTTGTTCGAGGCCTTCGGCCGCGTTGTCGAACAGCTCGACGGTCGCTACATCACGGCCATCGACAGCGGCACTTCGGTCGCCGACATGGATTGCATTGCCCAGACAACCCAACATGTCACCAGCACCACCGCCGCCGGCGATCCGGCGCCGCATGCCGCCATGGGGGTGTTCGCCGGTATTCGCGCCACGGCCATGGCCCGCTTGGGCAGTGACAACCTCGAAGGCCTGCGGGTGGCGGTCCAGGGCTTGGGCAATGTCGGTTTTGCCCTCGCCGAGCAACTGCATGCCGCCGGGGCCGAATTGCTGGTCAGCGACATCGACGCCGGCAAGGTGCAACTGGCCATCGAGCAGTTGGGCGCCCGTCCGATTGCCAACGAATCGCTGCTCAGCACCCCGTGCGACATCCTCGCGCCTTGCGGGCTGGGCGGCGTGCTCAACAGCCACAGCGTTGCGCAATTGCGCTGCGCCGCAGTAGCCGGTTCGGCCAACAATCAGCTGACCAACCTGCAGGTGGCCGACCAGTTGGAGAACCGCGGCATTCTGTATGCGCCGGACTACGTGATCAATTCCGGCGGGTTGATTTATGTATCGCTCAAACACCGTGGCGAGGCGTTGTCGAACATCACCGCGCACMTCTCGAAAATCAGCTCGCGGCTGACCGAAGTCTTCGCCCATGCCCAGGCTGAAAAACGCTCGCCGGCCCGGGTGGCGGATGAGCTGGCAGAGAAAGTGCTGTACCGATGACGGAGTGAGGGCCTTACCCGGTCGACTTGCTCCCAGAGCCTGGCGCCACGAACGTCAGGCCCGACAACGGCACGCTGACCCGGCGTGCAAGGAGCTGTGCCATGGCCCATAACAAGGTCGACCTTCCCTACACCCGCTATTTATCCCCCGACGGCCAGCCATTGAGCGAACTACCCGCCTGGGCCGACGACTTCAATCTGCTGACCCGTCTCTACCGGCAAATGGTCCTGACCCGTCTCTTCGATCAAAAAGCCGTCGCCCTGCAACGCACCGGGCGCATCGGCACTTACGCACCCACGCTTGGCCAGGAAGCGATCGGCGTGGCCGTCGGCAGCCTGATGCATCCTGAGGACGTGCTGATCCCGTATTACCGCGACACTGGCGTGCAATTGATGCGCGGGGTGCGCATGGAAGAGATTTTGCTGTACTGGGGCGGCGATGAGCGCGGCAGCGATTTTGCCGAGCCCGCGGCGGTCGAGGACTTCCCGATCTGTGTGCCGATCGCTACCCAGGCGCTGCACGCGTGCGGAGTCGCCAGTGCCTTCAAGATTCGCGGTGAACACCGGGTGGCCGTGACCACCTGCGGCGATGGCGCCACCAGCAAGGGCGACTTTCTTGAGGCCTTGAACGTCGCAGGAGCCTGGCAGTTGCCGGTGGTGTTCGTGATCAACAACAACCAGTGGGCGATCTCGGTGCCACGGCGGATTCAATGTGCGGCGCCGACCTTGGCACAGAAGGCGATAGGCGCCGGTTTCCACGGCGAGCAAGTCGATGGTAACGACATAATCGCGGTCTACGACCGGGTGCAAATCGCCCTCGAACGCGCGCGTCACGGTAAAGGTCCGGTGTTGCTGGAATGCGTGAGTTACCGCCTCGGCGATCACACCACCGCAGACGATGCGACGCGTTATCGCCCGGCCGAAGAGGTCAAACAGGCCTGGCTTGAAGAACCGGTCAAGCGCTTGCAACGTTATCTGGCCGAGCAGGGCGTATGGGACGAAGGGCGCGAACAGGCACTGATTACCGAGTGTCAGGCGCTGGTGCAGGGCGCTGTGGATAACTTCGATGCGGCTGGCCAACAGTCACCTAAATCGGTGATCGATCACGTTTATGCCCAGTGGCCAACGGCGCTGGCCGAGCAGCGCGAGTGGTTGCTCGAACGCGCGGCGCGCCGTGCAGGAGGGGCCGCTCATGAGTAACGGCAAAGTCACGCTGCTGGAGGCGGTCAACCTGGCGTTGCATCGGGCGATGCGCGAGGACGAAAACGTGATTGTGCTCGGTGAGGACGTCGGCGTGAACGGCGGTGTGTTTCGCGCCACGCTAGGGCTGCGCGACAGCTTTGGCTTCAAGCGGGTGATCGATACGCCGCTGGCCGAAACCATGCTCGGCGGGCTGGTGATCGGCATGGCCGCCCAAGGCTTGAAACCGGTGCTGGAAATCCAGTTCATGGGCTTCATCTACGCGGCCATGGAGCACCTGGTGTCCCACGCCAGCCGCATGCGCAACCGCACACGCGGGCGAATCACTTGCCCGATGGTGCTGCGCACGCCGATGGGCGCCGGCATTCGTGCGCCGGAACATCACAGTGAAAGCACCGAGGCGCTGTTTGCGCATATCCCAGGGTTACGCGTGGTGATTCCTTCGTCACCGGCGCGGGCTTATGGCCTGCTGCTGGCGGCCATCGATGACCCGGACCCGGTGGTCTTTCTCGAACCGACGCGGCTCTACCGAATGAATCCGCAACCGCTGATCGACGATGGCAAACGCCTGCCGCTCGATACCTGCTTCACCTTGCGTGAAGGCAGCGATATCACCCTGATCAGCTGGGGCGCCAGCGTCATGGAAACCTTGCAGGCAGCCGATGCGCTGGCGGAGCAAGGGATTTCGGCCGAGGTGATCGATGTCGCCAGCATCAAGCCGCTGGACCTCGACACGCTGGAGGCGTCGGTGCGCAAGACCGGCCGTTGCGTGATCGTCCATGAAGCGCCACGAACCTGTGGCGTCGGCGCGGAAATCGCCGCCAGCCTCTATGAACGTGCATTGCTGGATTTGCAGGCACCGATCCTGCGGGTCACCGCGCCGGACATTCCGCCACCGCTGTATCGGCAAGAGTTGCTGTACATGCCCAACGTCGAAGACATCCTTCACGCCTGCGACAGCGTGCTGCACCACTTCTAAAGAGGCGCCTGAGGCCCGGGAGGCTGCAATGAAATATTTCAAATTGCCTGACTTGGGCGAAGGGCTGCAAGAAGCGGAAATTGTCGAATGGCACGTCAAGGTCGGCGATACGGTGAAGGCCGATCAACTGTTGGTTTCGGTGGAGACTGCCAAGGCCCTGGTGGATATTCCCGCACCTTACGACGGTGTGGTGGCGAAAACCTTCGGCGGCGAAGGTGACATCCTGCACGTCGGCGAGCCTTTGCTGGGGTATGAAGGCGAGGCGGATGCCGGCACGGTGGTGGGACGGCTTGAAGGTGGCGGCAGCCAACAGGACGATCAGTTTTTCATTGGCGCCGCACCCTCGACCCGTGAACACATGAGTCCTCGCGCGACCCCGGCGGTGCGGCAACTGGCCCGGCAACTGGGCGTCGAGTTGACTGGGCTGAGCGGGTCCGGCCCCAATGGGCTGATCACCCGYAGCGACGTGGAAASTGCCTCGCAAACCGAGCGCGACAAATTTGGCGGGGAGAAGCTGCGCGGGGTGCGCCGCAGCATGGCGCAGAACATGGCCAGGTCCCACGCCGAGGTGGTGCCGGTGACCATCTACGCCGATGCCGACCTGCATCGCTGGGGCCGTGCCCGCGATCCGTTGATCCGTTTGGCCAAGGCCATGGCGGCAGCCTGTGCCGTGGAGCCGATGCTCAACAGTGGCTTTGATGGCAAGTCCTTGTCGATCAAGCACCACGACACCCTGAATCTGGGCATTGCCGTCGACACCCCCGATGGTTTGTTCGTGCCGGTGTTGCGCGATGTGGGCAATCGCTCGTCAGATGATTTGAAAGAAGGCATCACCCGCTTGCGCGCCGACGTGCAGGCGCGTTCGATCCCGGCGAAGGAAATGATGGGCGCGACCCTGACCTTGTCGAACTTCGGCACGATGTTCGGGCGCTATGCCAACCCGGTTGTCGTACCGCCGCAAGTGGCGATCCTCGCGGCCGGTGCCATTCGCGACGAACCAGTGGCGATGGCGGGCAAGGTTGTGGTGCACCCGATATTGCCGCTGTCGCTGACCTTCGATCACCGGGTGGTGACGGGAGGGGAAGCGGCACGGTTCTTCAAGGTGTTGGTCGAGGCACTGGAACAACCGGACAGTTGAAACGCGGGCATGAAAAAGGCCCTGAGTCAGTGACTCAGGGCCTATTCAATTCGGGCGTTGCTTACTTCGCGGGCTTAGCCGATTTTGCGGGTTTGGCAGGCTCCGCTGGCTCGGCTGGTTCTGTTGGCTCAACGGGTTCAACGGCTGCGATAGGCACGTTAAGCAATTCGGACAGGGCGTCCGGCTGGCTCTTGAACGCCTTGGCGAACACATCGCGGTTTTTCGCCATGTAGATCCCGGCTTCTTCCACCTGTTGCTCGGTCAGCGACGGAACCGCTTTTTGCAACACTTCAGCCAGCAATTCGGCCAGTTCGAGCATTTTGTCATGACGGTCAGCTTCGGCTTTATCCATGAACAAGCGCTCCAGATCTCGGCTGCTGCGGTATACCACTTCGACGGCCATTCACCACCTCACATGCCTTCACGATAGTTGTCTTTTGCGACTACTGTATTTATATACAGCCAAAAGGATAAGCGAATCCCTGCGCTTTGGGTAGTGGCTTTTTAATGTAGACCGGATTCAGGATTTGTCAGGCGGGCCGAGCGGCCCCATTGCTGGTAATGGCTTCCATACCGGCAGCAACTGTCGAGCCTGGCTCCCGTAGCAGCTGTCGAGCCTGCGAGGCTGCGTTCGGCCGCAAAGCGGTCGTAAAATCAGGCAATGCGTTCTTTCAGGCAAACCGTGTGCGCAGGATTGGCGAGGACTTCGTCCTCGGACGCAGCCTCGCAAGCTCGACAGCTGCTACGGGAGCCAGGACGCAGCCTCGCAGGCTCGACAGTTGCTACGGGCGTAGCCCGCGGTTATTGCGCGGCGATGCTGTAACCGTCGAACGCGGTCTGCTGTTGCAGGGCGGTGACGATGGCCTTGCGGGTGGCCGGTTGTTCGGTGCCGGCATTGTCGATGAAGGTCTCGCTGGCAAGCTCCGCCTCGTCGCCTTCACCCACAAAGGTGAAACCGAGGAATTCGAAGGCTTCACGGTCGACGTACGGTTTGGAGCGCGGATTGCGCAGCGGCAGGCTGACGCTGGCGCCGTCCTTGCTGATGCTGAACACTTCGATTTCTTTCTTGGCACGGGCCGCCTTGCTCTTGCCGGCGCTTGGGTTGCTGATGGCCTGATGGGTCTGGTTCAGCACTTTCAGCGCCAGACCATAGACCAGCTCCTGAAAGTCTGGGTCATCCTTGAAGCTCGACAGAATCCGGCTGATCGGGAACTTGCTGCTCAGGTCTTCCAGGGCGGCGATATCGGCGGCCTCGGCGTCCTTGARTTGTTTGAGTTCGCCCATCAGTTCGTAGGCCTTGTCGTCGTCGAAGCGGTCGTGAGCCTGGCGGATGGCCGCGCGCAACTCGCGAATCTGGTCGCTTTCTTTCGAGGTGTGGAAGGCGTCCAGGACCATCTCGCTGATGGTTTTGGCCTGCGGCACGTGTTGTGAAAGATTGATGGAGTTTTCGTATTCCGCTTTGGACGACAAGGTGATTACGGATTCAGCGGTATTGGAATCTGGCATTGAAATTTCACTACTTCTTTAAACAGAATTTGAGACGAGAACAGCATCGGCGTTTTCGGGTTGCCTAATCTATTGGACCGCTGCGATGTTGTCACGGACCAACGGACGATCAGGGCAACACAGCGACCGATGTGACCGCAACAGCAGCCAATCGTTGCGCAAAAAAGCCCCGCGTTCGATTCGAAGGCGGGGCTGAAGGCAGTCCGGCGGGCATTGGGTATTCAGTTCATTTCGGCGACCAGCACTTCAACCATGGCCTTGGCGATAAAGCGTGGGTTGTTTTTTAACCAGCGGGAGCGCTTTTGAGTGCCCGCAGCGCCATCAACTCGCGGTACAGCGTGATTGCCCGACCGCAAAAGAGCCCGAGCGTAAACCCCGAGGCGATGCCGGTGAGTGCCAGCGTCTGCACACTGGCCGAGCGCTCCGGGTGAACGGCGGATTGATAGCCGATGAAGTACTTCACCGCAAAAAACAGCAGAGAGATGTAGAGAATTTTCCAGGTGCCGGGAACGATCAGGTCTTTGCCGTCGCTGTCCAGCGTCAGCCCACGGCGCGAGAACAACACAATCGCCGCCAGACTGCCCAGCGCGATACCGGCGAGCCAGCTGCCCAACGTCAACTCGGTATGTTCGTGGTAGTTCAGTGAAAAGAATGACCAGAGCGTCAGGATGCCCGGTGTAATGAGCAGGGAAAGTTTGCTTTCCCGGCTGGGCGTCCTGGCCCTGAGCCCGTAATAACAGATCAACAGKAAAACCCCGTAGACCCACAGCGGTGTGCCTTGCAGGATATCGAGCATCAGCGGATACCTCTGCACGATTGGGGCAGGGTGGTTGCGTAAAACATGGTCAGCGTCCTTGCTTGAGTCAATGTCAGGGAGGCTAGCGGATTATCGCTGGGGCGAATTCAAATTCATTGAGCGAACCGCCAACGCGCTCGCCGTTTCCTCATCCACTGGCAGAGAAAAGCGGAAGGTCGCGCCTTGTCCCGGCACGTCCATCAGGTGAATCTCGCGGCCATGCAGTTGCAGAATCCGGTGCACGATGCGCAGTCCCAAACCGCCATCACGACGCGCACCACCAATGTTGAACGGACGCAGGAACAAGCCTTCGCGCAGTTCTGTGGCGATGCCCGGGCCGCTGTCGCTGACGGTGATCTCGACGAACTTGCCTTGCGGGACAAGGCTGATGTCGATTTCCCCGCCATCGGGTGTGTGGCGCAAGGCGTTATCGAACAGGTTGGTCAGCACGCGCTCGATCAGCCCAAGGTCGGCGCAGACCGCCGAGACGTTCGGTGCGAAGCTCGCCTTGAGCTGCACGTGTCGGGCTTCGGCGGTCAGTTCGAATTTCTGAAAGATGTCCTGCACCAGATCGGTCAGGGAGAAACGCTCCAGCACCGGCTGGACGAAGCCGTGTTCCAGGCGCACCAGTTCCAGCAACGACTGCGCCAAGCCGCCGACCTTGCGGCTTTGATCGAGGGCGATGCCCAGATAGCGGCGGCGTTCGGCCGGGGTCAGGCTGGCGTCTTTCAACGACAGGGTTTCGAGGTAGCCATGCAGCGACGCCAGCGGTGTGCGCAGGTCGTGGGAGATATTGGCGACCAGCTCGCGGCGTTCCTGATCCTGGCGGGTGAGGGAGCGCCATTGTTCGCCCAGGCGTTTTTGCATCTGCCGGAAGGCGGCATCGAGCACGGCGATTTCGTCCTGAGTGGCGAGGTTCTCCGCTGGACCTGAGGGCGCCGGCGAGGGCGGGGCGACCGGTACGCCGTCGATGTCGAAATGTGCGACCGTGTCGGTCAGGCGGCGCAGCGGTCGGGTGATCAGGGTAAACGCTGTGAGACCGGCGATCAGGCACAGCAACGCGACCATCCCGATCGACCACAGCGCGGTATTCAGCGCCGCGCTGGTGGCGCCGCGTTCGGCGTAGCGGTCGTGTTCTTCGCTGAGCAGCACCACGTAGAGATAGCCGACCTGCTGACCGTTGACCTTGAGCGGTGCGGCGCTGAACACCTTGCGCCCGTCGATGCTGCGCGGGTCGTCGCCGAGAATCGGCAGGGCTTCACCGTTGAGCAGGCGCCGCACGGGGGCCAGATCGACCTGCTCGCGACGCAGGTGGCCTTCGGGCGCCGCATTGCCGACCACCCGGCCGCTGCTGTCGAGCAGGTACACCTCGACGCTCGGGTTCACCAGCATCAACTGGCTGAACAACTCGCGTAGCGCATCGGGTTTCAGGCCATTGGCGTCCATCAACTGAGTGTCGTGGGCGATGTGCTGCGCCAGATCCCGGGACAAGCCTTGCACCACTTCCAGCTCATGCATGTGGTTGGAGCGCACTTGCATCCACACCGACGTGCCGCTGCACACCAGCAGCAACAGGGCGAACACCGCCGACAGGCGCTGGGTGAGTGTCAGTCTCATGGCTGCTCCTGCGCCGGGGCGAATTTATAGCCACGGCCCCACACCGTGAGAATCCGCACTGGTTGCGCCGGGTCGGTTTCAATCTTGGAGCGCAGACGATTGATGTGCGTGTTGACGGTGTGCTCGTAGCCTTCGTGGCTGTAACCCCAGACGGCGTTCAGCAGGTCCATGCGCGAGAAGACCTTGCCTGGCTGCCGGGCGAAAAAGTACAGCAGGTCGAACTCGCGTGGGGTGAGGTCCAGGCGCTTGCCGTCGAGCGACACATCACGGGTGATCGGGTCGATGAACAGCCCGTCGCAGGTCAAGCTGCCAGCGTCCATTTTCAGGTTGCGGGCCATGGCGTCGACCCGTCGCAGCAGGGCCTTGACCCGTGCCACCAGCTCAAGCATCGAAAACGGTTTGGCCAGGTAATCGTCGGCCCCCAGCTCCAGGCCGAGAATGCGGTGCACTTCGCTCGACCGGGCGCTGGTGATGATGATCGGGGTGTAACGGGCCATGGCGCGGGCGCGGCGGCAGATTTCCAGGCCGTCGACGCCCGGCAGCATCAGGTCGAGGATCAGCGCATCCCAGCTGCCTTGCTCGAGCAGGCGCAAACCTTCGTTGCCATCGGCGCTGTGCACGACCTCGAAATGTTCGTCGCGCAGGTGCAGGCAGATCAGGTCGGCGATGTGTTTGTCGTCCTCGACCACCAGGACGCGTTTGGGTTGATCCATTGGGACTTAATCCTGTTGCGCAGTGCTCGTATTGTGCGGGGTTTTCCCTCGGCGAGTTATCACGAATTGTTTAACTCCACGTGAGGATTTGGCGATCACCTCAAGCCTAGGCTGTGTTCCATGTCATCCACGGCGGATTTAGGGAGAGGGCCATGTTTTCACGGCGACAGATTCTTCTAACGGGCGGCGGGCTGGGCCTTGCGGCGCTGGTTGCCGGTGTATTGCCAAAAATGACCGGGCACTCGCTGCTGATCAGCGAGGCGAGCGCCGCCGAGACCTTCGAGGTCAGCCATAGCGATGCCGAGTGGCGCAAGCTGCTCAGCGCCGAGCAGTACGAAATCCTGCGCGAAGAGGGCACCGAACGGGCCTATTCCAGCGCACTGAACAACGAACACCGCGACGGTACTTTCGCCTGCGCGGGGTGCGATCTGGCGCTGTTTTCATCGAAAACCAAATTCGACAGCCATACCGGTTGGCCGAGTTTCTGGGCGCCCCTGGAGCATGCCGTCGCGACCCGCGAAGACCGCTCGTTCGGCGTGCTGCGCGAAGAAGTTCACTGTCGACGCTGCGGCGGCCATCTGGGCCATGTGTTCAACGACGGGCCAAAACCGACCGGTCTGCGCTACTGCATGAACGGTCTGGCGATGACCTTCAAGCCGCAAACGGCCTGACACCATGGGCAGGCTTTTTCCTTCACTTCATACAGGTCCTTGTTATGTGGCTTCTGGTCCTCGCGTATCTCGGTGGTGTGCTGACGATTCTCAGCCCGTGCATTCTGCCGGTCCTGCCGTTTGTCTTCGCTCGCACCGGGCAACCGTTTATCAAGAGTGGCTTGCCGCTGTTGGCGGGGATGGCGCTGACCTTCGCGCTCGTCGCCTCGTTGGCGGCGGTGGGCGGCGGTTGGGTGGTGCAACTCAATCAGTACGGTCGCTGGCTCGCGTTGCTGTTCGTAGCACTGTTCGGGCTGACGCTGCTGCTGCCTCGACTCGCCGAACGGCTGACGCGTCCACTGGTGGCCGCCGGCAGTCGACTGTCGGAAGCGGCGGGCGCCGATGCCCGGCCGCGTCCCGCTGCTTCGTTGCTGATCGGCGTCGCCACGGGCCTGCTCTGGGCACCGTGCGCCGGGCCGATTCTCGGGCTGGTGCTGACTGGCGCGGCGCTGCAAGGGGCAAGCATCGGCACCACCTTGCTGTTGCTGGCGTATGCGCTGGGCGCCGCCACTTCCCTCGCAGTCGCGTTGTTGCTGGGCGGTAAAGTCTTCGCGGCGATGAAGCGTTCGATCGGCGCCGGTGAATGGCTGCGCCGTGGTCTTGGTGCGGCGATGCTGGCGGGTGTGGCCGCGATCGCCCTGGGCCTGGACACCGGGCTTCTGGCGCGGGTGTCGACCGCGTCCACCGGTGGGTTTGAACAGGCGCTGGTCGGTCGACTGGCGGGTAAGTCCGGGGCGATGATGGCGCGGATTCCGACGTCCGCCGACGATCAATCAGGCGCCGGCATGATGGCCGCCGGTGGTGCGATGAAAGTGGCCGCCAACGCTCCCGCGTCGCTGCCCGTCGAAGGTAACCTGCCGCCGCTGGACGGTGCGGTGCAGTGGCTGAATTCAGCGCCGCTCAGCGCTCAAACGTTGAAGGGTAAAGTGGTGCTGGTGGATTTCTGGACTTACTCCTGCATCAACTGCCTGCGCACCTTGCCGTACGTCAAAGCCTGGGCCGCCGATGGCCTGATCGATGCCAGCGCCCAAGGTGTGCAACGGGCACCGGACATGAACGAAGTGCGCTCGCCGGAAACCTACGTTGGTTACCAGCGTTTGGAACATTTCGTACCTGAGGCGAGCCTCGCGCCCGACAAGGTTGCCGCCTACAGCGCACCCGCGACACTGGCGCTGAATGACTGGACGCTGGACGGTCACTGGAACGTCGGTTCGGAGCGCGCCACCTCGGCGGCCCCGGCCAGCCGCATCGTTTACCGCTTCCATGCCCGCGACTTGCACCTGGTGCTGGGCCCTGGTGCTGACGGCAAACCGGTGCGTTTCAAAGTGATGATCGACGGCAAGGCCCCGGGCGATGCCCACGGCACCGACGTCGCCCCGGATGGCAGCGGCAGCGTCACCGAACAACGCCTCTACCAATTGGTGCGCCAACCCGGCGACGTGGCAGATCGGACCTTCAGCATCGAGTTCCTCGACCCGGGCGTGTCGGCGTATGCGTTTACCTTTGGTTGATGAGCATGTAGGAGCTGCCGAAGGCTGCGATCTTTGAATCTACTTATGCAGGAGTCGTCATCATGAAAACCCGATTTACCTGGCGCCAGACCCTGCTCGGGCTGACCGTCGCTGCAGTCGCAGGCCAATGCATGGCCTTTTCATTCGGCGCTGCCGAAGACGCGGTCGCCATCGCGCCGCCTGCCCTCGATGAAACGCCCAAGACCAACAGCGAAACGGCGGTGTTCGCCGGAGGCTGCTTCTGGGGCGTTCAAGGCGTGTTCCAGCATGTCAAAGGCGTCAAGAATGCGCTCTCCGGATACGCCGGAGGCGCAGCGAACACCGCGCAATACGAGCGTGTCAGCGAGGGTGACACAGGCCATGCCGAATCCGTTCAGGTCACTTTCGATCCTGCTCAGGTGAGCTACGGCACCTTGCTGCAAATCTACTTCTCGGTCGCTCATAACCCCACCGAGCTCAATCGCCAGGGCCCGGACACCGGAACCCAATATCGCTCGGCGATCTTTGTCGAAAGTGCCGAGCAACAAAAAGTCGCCCAGGCCTACATCGCACAGCTCGATGCAGCGCACGCCTTCAACAAACCGATCGTGACCAAACTCGAAACCTACAACGGCTTCTACCCGGCCGAGGCCTACCATCAGAACTTCCTGACGGAGCATCCGACGTATCCCTACATCGTGATCAACGACCTGCCGAAAGTGGCGCAACTCAAACAGCTGTACCCGGAGCGGTATCAGGAGAAACCGGTGTTGGTGAAGACTGGCATGTAGTGCTGGATCAACCGGAAATCATGTTCTTGCCAATGATCTTCGAGCGATACAACGCCTGATCCGCCCGAGCCAGCAGGCCGGTTTGTTGCTCGTCTTCAAAGCGTTGCGCCACGCCGAAGCTCATCGTGACCCGGAAGTCGCCCACCGGTGGCAGGCTCGACAGCTCAAGGCGGATGTTTTCGGCGACGGCGCGTGCGGTGGCAGCGGTGCTGTTGGGCAGGATCACAATGAACTCGTCACCGCCCCAACGGGCCAGCAAGTCACCTTCGCGCACGCAGCGTTTGACGCTTTCGACCACGTGCACCAACGCCGCGTCGCCCAAGGCATGGCCGTAATGGTCGTTGATATTTTTGAAGTCATCGATGTCCATGGCGATCAGCGACAGCGGCTGACGAAAGCGTTGGGAGCGCTCGCATTCCAGTGGCAGGGCTTTTTCCAGGAGGTAACGGTTGGCGATCCCGGTCAGGGTGTCGCTTTCTGCCAGTTTGCGGTTCTCGTCCAGTTGAGCCTGTAACCGCTGATTGAGCAGAGACAACTCGCGGGTCCGTTCCTCGACCATCGCTTCGAGGGAATGATTGCGCCGTTCGAGTTGTTCGAGCAGACGTTTCTTGTCTTCAATGCTGCGGTTGGCCCCGATCATCCGTGCCACTGAGCCATTGGCGTTACGTGCGATCACATGACCGCGATCCTCGATCCAGATGTAGCTGCCATCCTGTTTGCGGCAACGGTACTCGGTTTGGTAATGGGGGGAGCGCTGATGCAGGTGATCATCGAAATGCATCATCACCCGCTGGTAATCGTCGGGATGAATCGCGTTCTCCCAGGTCAGCACGTTGTTCTCTAGAGCATGGGGCTCGTAACCGAGCATGTCGTACCAGCCGCGATTGCGGTAGACGAACCCGGTGTTGGCGTTCCAGTCCCAGATTCCGTCGCTGACCAGTTCCAGAATCGCGTGCAGCATGTCTTCATTCAGATCAGTCAGGCTGACCTTCAACGGCTCGATACTGGACAACTCAACCATCACCGCTCTCCCTGCTGCCCTGATCTTCAAGTGGCCAGCCAATCGTAAAGAATAACTCATGGCACGTTGACACTGTAGTGCCGGATATCAAGGTGTAGAAGCCTTTTTCGCAGCAATAATGGCGTGCACAAATCAGTTCTGTTTACCCCACGTCTGCAACGCAAACTCGACAAAACTGCGCAGTTTCGGCAAACGGTAGCGGTCCTGCGCGTAAATCAGATTCATCGGGCGACGGGGCAGTTGATAGTCCTGCATCAGGGCCACCAGTTTCCCTTCCCGAAGGTCTTGATCCACCAGAGCATCCGGCAGCATCACCACTCCCATTCCGGTGCGTGCCGCCTGGTGCAGGCCCGATGAACTGTTGATCAGCATCGGACCGCTCACCGCTACGACGATCTCCCCGTCAGGGCCGCTCAGGCGCCACTGTTTTTCCACCGAGCGCCATTCATCGCCCGCCGGGTAGGCGAAGGCCAGGCAGTCGTGATCGGCCAGTTCCTCCGGTTTTTGCGGTGTGCCACGGCGTGCCAGGTACGCCGGCGAGGCACACATGGTCAGGGTGTAGTCCTCCAGTGGCCGGGCGATCAGGTTGGACGGTTCGGTATTGCCCAGGCGAATCGCCACGTCAAAGCCGTTGTCCAGCAGATCAAGGCGTTGATTGGTCAACACCACGTCCAGCTTGACCTGCGGACAGCGCAACACGAATTCGCTCAAGGCGGGCGCCAGGCGTTCCGTGCCAAAGGTCAGCGGGGCGGTGATCCGCAGCGTTCCGCTGGGTTCGCACTGAGTTTGTTCGGCCAGCCGTTCGGAGTCGGCCACCAGCCCCTGCAC
Source organism: Pseudomonas sp. 05T35 (assembly GCF_056396605.1). NCBI lineage: Bacteria > Pseudomonadati > Pseudomonadota > Gammaproteobacteria > Pseudomonadales > Pseudomonadaceae > Pseudomonas > Pseudomonas sp. 05T35. The sequence continues at coordinate 8,774 of NZ_JBFTLU010000089.1, read as the reverse complement.
CTCAAGACAGCGCTGATAATAGGTCGAGCCAAATTCGGTCAAGCGCTGACGCCGCGTCGTACGGTGCAGCAAGCTGACACCCAGGCGTTGCTCCAGCGCCCGCAGGTGATTGCCGACCATGGTGGTCGACATTTCGCACTCCAGGGCGGCAGCGGTCATGCTGCCAGCCTCGACCACTTTCACGTAAACCGACATTGCCAGCAGTAAGTCCATTATCAAGCCCAGCTTTAAAATGATTGAAGAGTTACGGCGTTTATCCAGCTCAGGTGGCTAACGATACTGCAAAAACACTGACCAATGATGGAGCTTGATGTCATGACCGCCGCCTGCCTGATGACCACGTATCAACCCCTGGCCTTGAGCTTTACCAAAGGGCTGGGCACACGCCTGTGGGATCAGGCCGGTCGTGAATACCTGGATGCGGTGGCGGGCGTGGCCGTGACCAATGTCGGCCACTCGCACCCGAAGGTGGTCAGCGCCATCAGCGAACAAGCCGGCCTGTTGCTGCACACCTCCAACCTGTACAGCATCGACTGGCAGCAACGGCTGGCGCACAAATTGACGCAGTTGTCGGGGCTTGACCGGGTGTTCTTCAACAACTCCGGCGCCGAGGCCAATGAAACTGCGTTGAAACTGGCCCGGCTGTACGGTTGGCACAAAGGTGTCGAGCAGCCGTTGGTGGTGGTCATGGAAAATGCCTTTCATGGCCGCACGCTGGGCACCTTGTCGGCCAGCGATGGCCCTGCGGTGCGCTTGGGCTTTCAGGAGTTACCGGGGGATTTCATCAAAGTGCCATTCGGCGATCTCGCCGCGCTGGATAAGGCGCACCAGACTCATGGTCAGCGCATCGTGGCGGTTTTGATGGAGCCGATTCAGGGCGAGAGCGGCGTGAAACTCGCGCCGCCCGGTTACCTGAAAGCCCTGCGCGAATTGTGCAATCGGCGCAACTGGCTGCTGATGCTCGATGAGATCCAGACCGGTATCGGCCGTACCGGGCAATGGTTCGCCTTTCAACACGAAGGTATCGTCCCGGATGTCATGACCCTGGCCAAAGGCCTGGGCAACGGTGTCCCCATTGGTGCTTGCCTGGCTCGCGGTAAAGCCGCCGAATTGTTCACACCGGGCAGCCACGGCAGCACGTTTGGCGGAAACCCGCTGGCGTGTCGGGTGGGTTGCACCGTGCTGGAAATCATCGAAGAACAAGGCTTGCTGGAAAACGCCAAGCGTCAGGGCGAACGCCTGCTCGCACGCTTGCACGCCGAACTCGATGGCAACCCGCAAGTGCTGGCGATCCGTGRCCAAGGCTTGATGATCGGCATCGAACTGGCCCAACCCATTCGCGATCTGACCCTGATCGCTGCGCGGGACCACGGGCTGCTGATCAACGTGACACGGGGCAAGACCATCCGCTTGCTGCCGCCGCTGACTATTGATGAGCGGGAGGTGGAGATGATTGTGCGCGGGGTAGGGCGGGTGGTGAGAGGGGATTAACCAACTCCATCTTTGTTTACGGCAGGCGGTATTTCAGAGTGTTTTTGAAATACCACCTGCCGGCACTCGTCTTTTACGTCCTTCACTGCGCGCAAGTTGCAGATTGAGGCTATGAGACGTTCAGAGTTGGCTCGTGAAGCAAGAAGATAGGTTGTTTCGTTGGCGTTGGTTGAGGTGGTCATGATGGGTCGAAACGCTCGGAGTTTAGTAACCAGCCTCGATTAGGCGCTCGGTATGCTCCGTTGTCTTCAAGACGTTTCCTTGAAAAAGGTAGGTTCGATCCGAGTAAAACGTGCTCAGATTTACTGCTGCAACTTACGCGTGTTTCTCAGGTGCACGATTACCGCCACAACCACAACGACCAGCACAACACCCAAGGCAATCGGCAACCGGTAAGGTCTGAGATCACCAAACAATTGCTGAAGCGCTTCGCCCGCCCAATAACCGCCGCTGACAAACAGTGTGGCCCAAACCATTGCACCGAGCATGTTCCACAGTGAAAAACGCAACGGCGACAGGCCACTGGCACCGATCACCATGGGGCCCACCAACCGCATGCCGTACAGAAAGCGTACCGAAAAAACCGACATCGACGGGTAGCGTGCGATCAATCCGCTGACGCGCTTGATCTGCGCTTGCTGGCGTTTGAGGCGAGGTAGCAGTCGCGTGCCGAAATAACGGCCGCTCCAGAACAGCAATTGATCCCCCAACATCCCACCGGCGCTGGCCCAGGCGATCACCGGCCAAAGCTTCAGCAAATGCTGATGCGCCGCCATGCCGCCCAATATCAGGATGGTTTCGCCTTCCATGACACAACCAATAAAAACCGCCCAATAGCCGTAGGTCGCGAGGAGGTGATTGAGGTCTATGTGCTCGAACATGGGCGGTTGGCGGCCTTTGGCGTGTTGTGGAGGCTGAGTAATGGTGGACCGTTATCGGCTGGGGTCGTTGCCCGTGCATTCATGATTGAAGCGATTATGTGGATGCGACATTCGAGAGCGGACGCTCCCCCAGGTACTCAACCAACCGTAGCAGATAACCGTCCGGGTCCTGCACCAACAGCTCATGCTGGCCGACCTCCACCGTACCGGATCGATACCACTTCTCGGCAAGCGGGCGAAACATTGGCCACTCGGCAGCGGCCAGCCGCTGGAGAATCGGCTCGACACTGTCGACCGTCATCTGAAAGTTGATGCCGCGCCCAAATGGCGGTTCCAGTGGAGCGGTCACCCATTGCCCTTCGAGCGGGTCGTACTGCTCCAGCATGACCTGCACCCCGTCGAAATCGAGGTAGGCAAATCCCTCTTCGGGGCGGTCGTAGGCGACCCTGAAGCCAACCAATCTGGTCCAGAAATCCAGACTGTTCCTGATGTCGCCGACCATCAGTTCGGGGACCATTCTGTTCCTTGAAAGCATACGTCTCCTTTAATGCGCATCTGACCTGATCAATGTTGCCCTGAAAATACCACCTCAATCCGCCTGAGCAGGCGCGACCATTCGGGTTCTCGGCGAATCATCTGCGTTGTGCTGATAAATCTCCAATGGCAGGCCCTTTTCATTGAAGAACACCTGGCCAATTCCTGCCGAATTCCACAACCGTTCGCCGGCCACGGCGTGTTCGGGGGGCGCGGAATCACCTTCATACATTGACGTTTGGTCAGCCAGTTGAGAGGCGAGCGCGGTGAGGAGAGCCAGCGGTTGAGGCGGTCGAACCACTCGAGCAGGCTCGGCGGAAACTCGTTTTTGATGCCGCTGCTGGTGATTTGCTAGATGCTCGGGCTGGCCTTGCGATGGCGAATCAGCACCTTGTAAAAAATGTGTCGGTACAAGGGCTGTGGGTGTCCCCATTATTGGAATGTTCAGAATCAAGTGGATGTTGGTAATGCTTTGCTCGACTGCCCCAGTTTTCTTCTGAGTATTGTGGACGTTGGAAGTTCGATATATTTATAACTAAGGAAGGAAAACAATACGGTTGTCAGGCAAATGCCCGTCAGCGTGAGTGCTTGGTTTAATCCTAGTTTTTGCTGAGCTGTAAGTGCGTACCAGATGATTAAGGGGTGTGCTAAGTAAGTTGAATAAGACCAGTCTCCCAGTTTACTTATAAGTGACGTTTTCGAAAAGAGGGGTTCCTGGGAAATAAATGCGAGGATTATTGCGGCGCAGGGTAATCCGCTTCGTAAAGGATTGTGATCGACAAAGTCTGATGCTGCAATCGCAGTAATAGACAGCAGGATAATGGCGATGGCAGGCCCGAAGTGTATCGCCCGGTGATACCCATTTTTGTAGATTATCGATATGACAACGCCAAGCAGGAAGTCATAAATAATGGGCGCGCTGTAAAATGCCAGTGATCCTCCTGCTTTGGGTAATACTGTCTCTATTAGGGTAATGCCTATTAATAGCGCTGGGGCCAGAATGTTTTTTGGAAGGCGTAGTGATAAGGCAAATATGACATAAAAAACAACTTCGAAGTTTAAGGTCCATCCTACCGTTAGTAGGGGGTATAATCCCAGCCCTGAAGGATTCTCGGCGGGTATGAAAAACATGCTTTTGAGTAAGAAATCTGGAGTGAATCCTAGGGTAATTGTAGAGTGAGGCTGTAATTGAGTTGCTGTCTTTGTTATCGAAAATCTGTACGTAATGATGCAGTACTACAATCCACGCGGCAAAGGCTCTGAGGAACTGGATTGAATTAAGCATCGGCTGGCCATCTTGAAAACGGGAAGTATAGTCCGTCTTATCTGTGTGTCATAGGGACCTCGGGTTCTAAAGGTTGGAAAAAGGTTAATGGGGACATGTTTTTTCAAACCGGCATCCGGTTCTTATGAAAGTAAACCCGCCCCCCTATTGTTCCAAGCTTGGCGAACCGATCGTCGGACAGGCTCTAGCCGGTCAGCTCATCGGCAAGACTTCCAAAGCGTCACCACCTTGCATCAACGTTTGCGCCTCACCATTCTCAATCACCCAGCGCAGCAGATCGGTCACCGGCACGCGGTGGCTGCGTTCGACCCATTGCAGGCCGTCGGGGCTGTAGTGTTCGGTGTAGCGGGTGAGGATCATCTCGCGCTGGTCACTCGACAGTTGCAGGCTGACTTCGCGGCAGTGCAGGTTGGCGTTGGCGTGTTTCACCACGCGTTGTTGCAGGATCAGCGGCTGGTTTTCAGAGATCATCGGTCTGGGCTTCCTGGCAGCGGTGTACGCGTGAGCGAGGGCATGAGCAAACAGTCTTCGGGAAAAGAGGATAGATGCTGACATTCGAGCCTTGCGCAAAGATGTCTGCTTTTTTACCGCGCTGTCGCTTTGTTACCCGATTGAAATATATGACGGACCACGCTGAATGGTTTTAGATGTGGGTTCTTTCAGACCTTAAGTGATGCCGCTGGTGAGCAGTCTTTTGATCGTGGACGACGACCTTGAGGTCCTCGCGCTGCTGAAGAAGTTTTTTGTGCAACAAGGTTACGCGGTGGAAGTGGCCACCGATGGMGCCTCGATGTGGGCGGCGATTGAGCGCCAGGCGCCGGACCTGATCATTCTCGACCTGATGCTGCCGGGCGAGAACGGGCTGACGCTGTGCCAACGCCTGCGCCAGCAATACCCGACGCCGGTGATCATGCTGACCGCCATGGGTGAGTTGAGTGATCGGGTGGTCGGGCTGGAGATGGGCGCCGATGATTACCTGAGTAAACCGTTCGACGCCCGGGAGCTGCTGGCCCGCGTGCGCGCCGTGCTGCGCCGGGCCGGCGAAAGCCGCCCGCTGACCGGGGAAGCGCCGCGCCCGCTGATCAAGTTTGCCGACTGGCAACTGGACCTTACCCGCCGGGAACTGCGCTCACCGGATCAGGTGATGATTCCGCTGTCAGCCGGGGAGTTCGACTTGCTGCTGGTGTTTGTCGAACATCCGCAGCGCATTCTCACCCGGGAACAGTTACTGGACCTGGCGCGGGGCCGCACCCATGAGGCGTTCGATCGCAGCATCGACGTTCAGGTCAGCCGCCTGCGACGCAAACTGGAGTACGACACCAAGCGCCCCGAGATGATTCGTACCGTGCGCAACGGCGGCTATCTGTTCACCCCCAGCGTGACCCGCCAGTGAACAGACTCATGGCAGCTTTGCGTCTGCGCCCGCGGGATACGGTGGCCCGCTGGATTGCCCTGACCACCCTCATTGCGATGCTCACGTCGCTGGCGTTCAACGCGTTGTTTATCCAGTTGGCCGGCGTCTGGGCGTATCCACCGCTGGCCGAAACCGGCCTCCTGGAAAAAACCGCGTCCATTACCCGGATGATCGAAGCCTCACAAGTATCGCAGCGCGAACGCCTGGCCGAGGCCGCCAGCGAAAGTACCTTCAGCGTCAGCTGGCATGCCACCCGTCAAGGCCTCGACTTGCCGGACACTCCTGAAGCGGCTTACCGCACCGCCTCACCGGAGGCCCAGCGCCTGTTCAACACACCGACCCGCCGGGTCGAAGCCTATCAACCCGGCGACTGGCCACAGAAGAACGGGCATTACGCCTTGCTGGTGCAACTGGCGGATCAGTCCTGGCTGATGTTCAGCGTGCCGTCACGCAGCTGGGGGCTGGCGGAAGGGCCACGCACCCTGATCGTGATTCTGCTGGTGTTGCTGTCGACCGGTATCGTCGCGCTGATCGCCACCCGCCGACTGGCCAAACCCCTGCAGCAATTCGCCCAAGGCGCCCGACGCTTTGGCGTCGATTTCCGCGCACCGCCCATCGACCCGGTCGGCCCGCATGAAATCCGTCAGGCGATCCTCGCGTTCAATGCCATGCAGGCCCAGTTGCAGCACTTCATCAAAGACCGCACGCAGATGCTCGCCGCCATCTCCCACGACCTGCGCACCCCGCTGACCCGCATGCGCCTGCGTGGCGAATTCATCGAAGACCCCGAGCAGCAGCAACGGCTGTTTCGCGACGTCGACGAAATGCAGGCCATGATCAACTCCGCCCTGGAATTCTTCCGCGACRACGCCCGCCTGGAACAGGCAACCCAGTTCGACCTGGCCGAACTGCTGCAAACCCTGATCGACGACTACCGCGACCAGTCCATCGACATCACCTTCAGCGGCCCACCCCGACTGGTCTACTTCGGCCGCCCACTGGGGCTGAAACGGGTGATCACCAACTTGCTGGATAACGCGATCAAGTACGCCAGCGAGCCGGCGATTGAACTGCGCCAGGAGGACGAACAGGTGATCGTTCGCGTACTCGACCGTGGGCCGGGGATCCCGGCTGACAGTTATGAACAAGTGGTATTGCCGGTGCAGGAAAGTTAGAGACGATTCGTGGTTGATGGCCAGCTGCCATCTAACGATAATCCTGCTCCCCTGTACTCACGCAAGGAAACGCCGTGAAAAAATCCCTCCTGCTCGTCCCACTGCTCGTGCTGCTGCAAGGTTGCGGTGTGACCATGACGCGTTATGAACCGAGTTACGAGAACGTCCAACAGCTTAAACAGACCCCACCGCTGCAATCGATCAGCAATGCTCAAGTGAAGGCGGACTCTGGCCAGGGCTCGTTGACGGTTCGGGCTAATCCGATCCGTTCGCCGAGTGGCAGCATCCCTCTGCATATTCAGGAGGCCATTAACGAAGAACTGCGTCGAGCAGGCCTGCTGGATCCGCATGCACAGCGGCGCCTCGATGTATTGCTGGTCAAAAATGAGCTGACAGGAGGCATGGGCACCGGTACTGGCGAGCTTGCAGCCCGTTTCACGATGTTCAAGGGCAATGAGGTGGTTTATGACGCGACCAAGGATGTGAATCGCCAATGGGACAGCAGTTTTTTCGGATTCATTGCGATCCCGAATGCTGCCAATGCCTACAACCCGATGGTTCGTGATTTGTTGAAGAGCCTGTACAGCGATCCGCAGTTCATTCAGGCCCTGAAATAAGGGTTATAAAAGAGCCGCAAGTGCTAATGCCAGTCAGTTAACGTTATTTTTGCGAGGAGTGCTTCGGGCTGTTCGCCAGGCTCAAGCTCCCCCTCACCCTAGCCCTCTCCCCAGGGGTGAGAGAACTGACCGAGGTGGTCTTTCGAGTTACATCGACCTGAATGTCCGAGTCGAACTCAGGTTTCGAAAGGCATGGAGATCTGCTCCCTTTCCCCTCTCCCTCGTGGGGAGAGGGCTGGGGTGAGGGGTGGATTTCGGATCAGAACAGAGCATTCAGGTGCTGAGTTTTCTTAACTGATCGGCATTAGCCGCAAGTGCGGCTCTTGTTTTTTATCAGGCCCGTGGCACGTGGGAATCGAGTGCCGAATATTTCAGGCTCTTGCTCTCTACCAATTGTTTGAGCAACGCGTTGACCTGACGACTGAAGGTATCGCTCACCGCCGCTTTCGGGGTGTTACCCATCAAAGGCAGAAACCAGATGCCAATCCAGGTATGGACCGCGTCATGGTTACTGGTATTGCTGACTGGCAGCCCTTGTTGGTCAAGCGCCTCGAGGCTCATGGTGTATTCATCCGTCCCCATCGCAGGGATGACGGTCATGGTGAGTCCACTGATATAGGCCATGGCCAACTGACCACCTCCCGGCGGGTGGTTGTACACCTTGAGGCGCAGGTTGTAGTCGCCTGGCTGTTGCTGGAACTTGTCCAGCGTGACGCGGCCAAAGAGCCCGGAATCGTTCAGCACTTTTTGCAGTTCAGGCTTGAGCATGTCGCGTGCCTGTGGAACTTMAACAGCTGAAGCGCTTTTTGGCTCGCCCTGATAGAAGTCGAAGTCGACATAGACATTCGGCTTGTTCGAATAAGCGGACATGGACGGCATAGTCACCGGAGCCACTTCGTCCTTGGTAAAACTGGCGCAACCGCTCAGCCCAAGCACCAGGGCCAACCCCAGAATTTTTCCAGATTGCATGACGACTTCCTTAATTGATGGCAAAGCGCCTCCATGCGGAGTGCGGGGCGGATTCTAGAGAGTGTCAGGTGATTTCAAAAGGCCATATCTAAGAAAATTTGGCTGGGAACAGGAAAAAACAGATTTTTTCAATAGCCTGAAGGGCTGCTTCACGTACGTGGGAAGTCAATCAGCGTTGATCAAGGTTGTTGAGCCGAGAAACCTTGCAGTGGGAGGGCTGGAGGTGAGGGCGGTGTTCAGTTGTCACGAAAATAGATAAAAAATGGGCAGCCTTGCCCAGGTCGCCCATTTTATCCGCGCAATAATGTTGTGAACTCTAATATTTAATAACAGCCCGCCTTGATTAAAGATATTGAACGCTCCGCTTAATGCCACTGACTCCTTACTTCCTGCCACTGAGTTTCTGAC
>NZ_JBFTLU010000088.1:0-12095 GCF_056396605.1 Pseudomonas sp. 05T35 | reverse complement strand
GTGATCATCTCCCCGAATGAAAACCAGATGCTGGCGATCTCCGGTGACTGCCGCAAGGTCCAGGTGGTGATCACTCGGGCGGCCATGAGTGAATCCCTTGAGGGGATGTTGCAGCGCCCACTGGATGCGCCGCTGCGCTTTGAATCAGTGATGGACGCGGTGGACGGTGCGTCGGCCTCGTGGTGGCGCATGGCGCGGTATTTCATCGGCGAACTTGAGCGCAGCAGCGCGCTGTTTGAGCAGGTCGTCTTCACGCGGGACATCGAAAGCTCGTTGATCAAAGGCCTGATCCTCGCCCAGCCGAACAATTACTCCGATGAGCTGCGGGAGGTATTGGGGGTGAAATTGCCGCACTATCTGATCAGGGCCAAACAGTACATTCACGACAACGCTCGCGAAGCCGTGCACCTGGAAGACATCGAAGCGGCGGCCGGGGTTTCGCGGTTCAAGTTGTTCGAAGCATTCAGAAAATACTTCGCCCTGTCGCCGATGGCCTATCTGAAAAAATACCGCTTGAATGCGGTGCGCCAGGACATTCTTGAACAGGGGCTGGCGCGCAACATCTCGGAGATTGCCATGGGCTGGGGGTTCACCCACATGGGGCGTTTTTCCGCCGAGTACCGCAAGTTGTTCGACGAAGCCCCGAGCGCCACCTTGCAGCGCAACGAGGCCCGGCGCATGCGCGGGCTTTGACGCAGAGGCAGTCAATAAGGCTTATTTGCGGGCGACCAGATCCAGCAGGTCGTCTCGCTCCTTGATTTTCTGCAGGACGATTTCCGAGCGAATATCGGTCACCCCCGCGGTGCGATTGAGCTTGTTGACGATGAAATCCGAGAAGTGTTTCAGGTTGCGCGCCTGAACCCGCAGCACATAGTTGCTGGCGCCGGTAATCACGTACGCGGTGGCGACTTCCGGCCACTCTTGCACCTTCTTGATAAAGGTCTCGTGCCAGTCTTCGACGTCCTGTCGCAACGACACATGGACGATGGCTTCCAGCTCGATGCCCAGCCGTTCGGCGTTCAGCACCGCGCGATAGCCGGTGATGATTCCCTCACTTTCCAGCAGCCGCAAACGCCGCAGGCAAGCCGACGGCGACAGCGCAACTTTCTCCGCCAATTCCTGATTGCTGATACGCCCGTCCTGCTGCAAGTAATGCAGGATTCGCAGGTCTGTCGAGTCGAGGGTCATGGTTTGAATAAATCCGCGATTTTTGGAGTTGGATTCGAATTATCTTCGAGATAACTACTATATGACCATCCACTTTGCACGAAAATTCTCCAAGGCTTCGTTCATTATTTGCTCATTGTGCCGGCGCAAAAAAGCTGAAAACACGGCGGCATGTCATCTAGAGAACAGGACCGACAATGATCACAAGAAACGATTGCCTGGCGCTTGATGCGCAAGACCCTTTGGCTCATCTGCGTCACCAGTTCGCGCTTCCCGAAGACGTGATTTACCTCGACGGCAACTCCCTTGGCGCGCGTCCGGTTGCGGCGCTTGAGCGTGCTCAGGCGGTCATCGCCGAGGAGTGGGGCAATGGCTTGATCCGCAGCTGGAACAGCGCGGGTTGGCGCGACCTGCCGGAACGTCTGGGCAATCGGTTGGCCGGGCTGATTGGCGCCGGTGAGGGCGAAGTGGTGGTCACCGACACCACCTCGATCAACCTGTTCAAGGTCCTCGGCGCGGCCTTGCGTGTGCAGGCGATGCGGGCACCGACGCGGCGGGTCATCGTCAGTGAGTCGAGCAACTTCCCGACGGATTTGTACATCGCCGAAGGGCTGATGGATTTGCTCCAGCAGGGCTATAGCTTGCGTCTGGTCGACAGCCCGGAAGAACTGGCACAGGCGATTGACCAGGACACTGCTGTGGTCATGCTCACCCACGTCAACTACAAGACCGGCTACATGCACGACATGCAGGCCGTGACGGCGTTGATCCACAAATGTGGCGCGCTGGCGATCTGGGACCTGGCGCATTCTGCCGGTGCGGTTCCGGTCGATTTGCGTCAGGCCGGCGCGGACTACGCCATCGGTTGCACCTACAAGTACCTCAATGGCGGTCCCGGTTCGCAAGCGTTTGTCTGGGTTGCGCCGCAGCTGTGCAATCTGGTCACGCAGCCGTTGTCCGGCTGGTTCGGTCATTCCCGACAGTTCGACATGGCCTCAAGCTACGAGCCGAGCAGCGGTATCGCTCGCTACTTGTGTGGCACTCAACCGATCACCTCGTTGGCCATGGTCGAGTGCGGCCTGGAGATTTTCGCCCAGACCGACATGCCGAGCCTGCGTCGCAAATCCCTGGCGCTGACTGACCTGTTTATCCAGATGGTGGAGCAGCGCTGCGCCGCTCACGATTTGAAACTGATCACCCCGCGCGAACACGCCAGGCGTGGCAGCCATGTCAGCTTCGAACACCCGCAAGGCTACGCGGTGATACAGGCCTTGATCGCCCAAGGTGTGATCGGTGATTACCGCGAGCCGCGGATCATGCGCTTCGGTTTCACCCCGCTGTACACCAGCTTCACCGAAGTCTTTGATGCGGTGCAGATTCTTGGCGAGATTCTCGATCAGCAAACCTGGTCGCAAGCGCAGTTCCAGGTACGCCACAGCGTCACCTGATCCCAGCACTGTCCGTGGCGAGGGAGCTTGCTCCCGCTTGAGTGCGCAGCACTCACAAAATCGATACTCACTGCGAAGATTTTTGGGCCGCTACGCAGCAGAGCGGGAGCAAGCTCCCTCGCCACAGGGTTTAGTTCGACCGTGTGACCCGGTTTATCCAAACGATGTGCTCTCTAAAAAAACACAATATTCAGAGGACAGAGAAATGACCGACACCCTCGGTTTTGAAACCATCTCCAACCGTGAGAATGGCCTCAGGCGCCAGCTCACCTCGGGGCAGATGAGCATGATCGCCATCGGCGGTGCGATAGGCACCGRCCTGTTCATGGGCAGCGCCTATGCCATCGGCTATGCCGGGCCGAGCGTGCTGCTCAGCTATGCGATTGGCGCGGTCATCACGCTGCTGTTGATGGACTGTCTGGCGGAAATGACCGTGGCCCATTCGACCTCGGGTTCGTTCGGCGCGTATGCCGAGTTCTATATCAGCCCGCTGGCCGGGTTTCTGGTGCGCTACGCCTACTGGGCGGCGATTGTGTTGGCGGTCGGCACCGAGGTGACGGCGGTGGCGATGTACATGAAGTACTGGTTCGCCAACGTGCCTGAGTGGATCTGGATCGTCTCGTTCTCAAGCATTCTGATCGTGCTCAACGCCATCAGCGTGAAGACCTTCGGCACCTTTGAGTATTGGTTCTCGACTATCAAGATCGGCGCGATTGTCGGCTTTATCATCCTCGCGGTGTATGTGGTGTTTGGTTCGGGTAATCCGGAGTACGGCGTGCATCACTACTCCAGCCACGGCGGTTTTTTCCCCAATGGCCTGCAAGGCATGTGGGTGGCGGTCATCGTGTCGATCTTCAGCTACCTGAGCGTGGAAATGATCGCAGTGGCGGCCGGTGAAGCCGAGGATCCGGAGCGGGCAGTGAAGAAAGCCTTTCGCGCGACCATCGTGCGGCTGGTGGTGTTTTACCTGCTGACCCTGGCCCTGATGTTGGCGATTGTGCCGTGGGTTCAGGCAGGTCATGCGCAGAGCCCGTTTGTCACGGTCATGCAAACCATCGGCATTCCCGGCGCCACCGGGGTGATGAATTTCGTGATTCTGATTGCCGCGTTGTCGGCGATGAACAGTCAGCTCTACATCACCACGCGGATGATGTTCAGCCTGTCCCGTGGCGGTTACGCGCCGAAGGCGATGGGCGCGTTGAGCAAGAGCGGCATCCCGCTCAACGCCTTGTTGCTGTCGAGCTCGGGCATTGCGCTGGCGACGCTGTTGAACGTGATGTACCCGGAAAGCTCTTTCACCTTGATGATGGCGATTTCGATGTTCGGCGCGATCTTCACCTGGTTCATGATCTTCCTCACGCACTACTGTTTCCGTCGCTACCACGAGCGTCACGGCGAGCGGAAACTGTCGTTCCGCATGCGCCTGTTCCCTTACACCACGCTGTTGGGGCTGCTGCTGATGGGCKCGGTGATGATCACGACGTACTTTACCGAGGCGTTCAAAATGACCTTGGTGTTCGGTGTGCCGTTCCTGTTGATCCTGTCGTTGGTTTACGGGGTGTTCTTCAGGAAAACCAAGGCATTGGCCGACACTCTCGACAACGTTCCGGCCCCGTAAGAGCCGGCGGCCACCTGCTGATCAGCGGCTAGCTGATGACGGGCTGAGCATGTCGATGCGGCGGATATCGAAATCGCGTTCCAGGTAATCCATGCGGTTCGCGAAAAACTGCTGCATGTGCGGCAGGTTCGAGTGCACGTCCAGATGGGCCCGGGATTGCCAGATCTCGTAGAAGATAAACAGCGTCGGGTCTTGCTGGTCGCGCAGCATGTGGTACTCGATGCAGCCAGGTTCGGCGCGACTGGGTTCGACGTAAGCGCGGAACAGGGCTTCGAAGGCGTCGGCTTTTTCCGGGCGGGTTTTGGCGTGCAGGATGAAACCGTGTTGCTCGCTCATGCAGAACTCCTCAAGTCAGGGTTGAGAAAATTCTATGGCAACAATCAGCTGGTTATTCGTGCGTTTCGCTCAAATGTATTTTGCCGGCTTCGGGCTTATTCATGGGCAGGGTCATCGATACCCTGCCGCCATCACATTTGAAACTTCTCGATCCCGCGACTTATCCACAGCGTGGCGGGTCGGACCATGATGAGGCTTTCCATGAAAAAAGTTCTGTTGCTCAACGGTGGCAAGAAATTCGCCCACTCTGACGGTCGCTACAACGCCACCCTGCACGAAGCTGCCTTGAGCGTGCTGGATCGCGGCGGTATCGACGTGAAAGTGACCCACATCGACGAGGGCTACGACGTCGCTGAAGAAGTCGCCAAGTTCCTCTGGGCCGACGTGATCATTTACCAGATGCCGGGCTGGTGGATGGGCGCGCCATGGATCGTGAAAAAGTACATCGACGAAGTCTTCACCGAAGGCCACGGCAGCCTCTACGCCAGCGATGGCCGGACCCGCTCCGATGCTTCGCAGAAATACGGCAGTGGCGGCCTGGTGCAGGGCAAGCAGTACATGCTGTCGCTGACCTGGAACGCACCACAGCAAGCCTTCGACGACCCGAGCGACTTCTTCGAAGCCAAGGGCGTGGATGCGGTGTACTTCCCGTTTCACAAGGCCRATACCTTTCTCGGCATGAGTGGCCTGCCGACCTTCCTGTGTGTCGACGTGATGAAGCGGCCGAACATTGAAGCCGACGTCGCGCGCTATGAGCAGCACCTCAAGCAGGTGTTCAACTTGCCGGCGTAACCTGCGTTATGCCCCGTATCCGGCTACTATCAAAGCTGTTTTGATTTAAGGGGCACACGTGAAAGCCAGATCCGATGAGTTGCAGATTTTCGTCTGCGTGATCGAGTGCGGTTCGATTTCAGCGGCAGCCGAACAGGTCGGGCAAACGCCCTCGGCGGTCAGCCGCACGCTGTCGCGTCTGGAGGCCAAGCTCGACACCACGTTGATCAACCGCACCACGCGGCGCATGGACCTGACCGAGGAGGGCAAGTACTTCTTCGAACAGGCCAAGCTGATTCTCGACCAGATGGACGAGCTCGAAGAGCGTCTGTCCTCGCGCCAAAAGACACCTTCCGGACGACTGCGGATCAACGCGGCGTCGCCGTTCATGCTGCATGCCATCGTGCCCTACATCGATGAGTTCCGCCGTCTGTACCCGGACATCCAGCTGGAACTCAACAGCAACGACCTGATCATCGACCTGCTGGAGCAAAGCACCGACATTGCGATCCGCATCGGAGCGTTGGCGGATTCGACCCTGCATGCGCGTTCGCTGGGGGGCAGTCCGCTGCACATCCTCGCCAGCCCTGCGTACCTGGAAAAACACGGCACACCGACCACGGTTGCCGAACTGGCCGGCCACTCGTTGCTGGGCTTCACCCAGACCGAAAGCCTCAATCACTGGCCGCTGCGTCATGTGCACGGCGACCGCTGGCAGATTCAGCCGAGTCTCAGCGCCTCCAGCGGTGAAACCCTGCGTCAGCTGGCGCTGGAGGGGCAGGGCATTGTGTGCCTGTCGCATTTCATGACCATCAATGACATCAAGGCCGGGCGGCTGAAGTTGCTGCTGGCGCAGGCCAACAGCGGCTATCGTCAGCCGATCAATGCGGTGTACTACCGCAACTCACAACTGGCCTTGCGGATTCAATGCTTCCTGGACTTCATCCAGGGCAAGCTGGCGAGTTACGCGAACGAGGTGTTCGAAGGCTGATCCGCGACTAATGCGCGAAACTGGCTCCCGTATCCCCGTATCCCCGTATCCCCGTATCCCCGTAGCAGCTGTCGAGCCTGCGAGGCTGCGTTCGGCTGCAAAGCAGTCGTGAAATCAGACAGCGCGTTCTTTCTGGTAAACCGCGTACGCAGGATATGCGAGGACTTCGTCCTCGAACGCAGCCTCGCAGGCTCGACAGCTGCTACGGGACGGCGAGGAGGCGGGGCGGTGGGTTGTATTTTCAGGGGGATCAGTCCTGATGGATGACTGGGGTAATGACTCCGTCGCACAGTTGGTAGCACTCCTGATAATCATCGAAGCAGCTATCGCCGTAGTGAATTGTGTGATGGGAAGGTTCGCGTCGAAGGGATGAAAAAACGCCCGGCAGATTTTCATTAATCACGACAAGGCATGCCTGAAAACGACATCTCATTCCTCTGCACGAAAATTACTTTCATCAGGTTTGAAAACCGCTACTCGAAATGATTTATGGGTTTCACAACACATCGACGTGACCCTTTTCGAGGAGTACCGCATGGCACCGTCCTTCGGCTATTGGCTGCTGGTTTATGCCGCTATCGCCATCATTGCGCTGATCGTTCTGATCGCCCGTTACCGACTCAATCCGTTCATTGTCATTACCATGGTTTCCATCGGCCTGGCGCTGCTCGCCGGAATGCCGCCGTCAGGGGTGGTGGGCGCGTATGAAGCGGGTGTCGGCAAGACCCTGGGGCACATTGCGCTGGTGGTGGCGCTGGGCACGATGCTTGGCAAAATGATGGCCGAGTCCGGTGGAGCCGAGCAGATGGCGCGCACGCTGATCGAGCGCTTCGGCGAGAAAAACGCGCACTGGGCGATGGTCTGCATTGCCTTTCTGGTGGGTCTGCCGTTGTTCTTCGAAGTTGGCTTTGTGTTGCTGGTGCCGATTGCCTTTACCGTGGCGCGGCGGGTAGGCGTGTCGATTCTGATGGTCGGTTTGCCGATGGTTGCCGGGCTCTCGGTGGTGCATGCGCTGGTGCCGCCGCATCCGGCAGCGATGCTCGCGGTGCAGGCCTATCAGGCCTCGGTGGGGCAGACGTTGCTCTACGCGATTCTGATCGGCATCCCGACCGCGATCATTGCCGGTCCTCTGTACGCCAAATTCATCGTGCCGCGTATCCAGTTGCCCGCGGAAAACCCGTTGGAGCGACAGTTCATCGAGCGCGAACCACGGGACCGCTTGCCGGGTTTCGGCATCACCATGGCGACGATTCTGCTGCCAGTGGTGCTGATGCTGATCGGCGGCTGGGCCAATCTGATCTCCACACCGGGCAGCGGTTTCAACCAATTCCTGTTATTCATCGGCAACTCGGTGATCGCCCTGTTGCTGGCGACGTTGCTGAGTTTCTGGACCCTCGGTCTGGCTCAGGGTTTCAACCGCGAATCGATCCTCAAATTCACCAATGAGTGCCTGGCACCAACCGCCAGCATCACCTTGCTGGTGGGCGCCGGCGGTGGCTTGAACCGGATTCTGGTGGATGCCGGGGTGACTGACCAGATCGTCGGCCTGGCCCATGAGTTTCATTTGTCGCCGTTGTTGATGGGCTGGCTGTTCGCGGCATTGATGCGCATTGCCACCGGTTCCGCGACCGTGGCCATGACTACCGCATCAGGCGTTGTCGCGCCGGTGGCCATTGGTCTGGGCTATCCCCATCCGGAGCTGCTGGTGCTGGCGACAGGTGCGGGCTCGGTTATCTTTTCTCATGTCAACGACGGTGGCTTCTGGTTGATCAAGGAGTACTTCAATATGACCGTGACCCAGACCTTCAAGACCTGGACGGTGCTTGAAACTTTGATCTCACTGGTCGCGTTCGGCCTGACCCTTGGCCTTTCCTATGTGCTTTGAACAGCAGGTGCGGTAAATGGACATCCTCTATCAGATTCGTGCGCGTCAGGATTCCTTCAGCGCCGGTGAAGGACGGATTGCCCGGTTGATGCTCGACGATGTGGGGTTTGCCGCATCGGCGAGCCTCGACGAGCTGGCGCTGCGAGCCGAGGTCAGCAGTGCGACACTCTCGCGGTTTGCCCGTAGCGTCGGCTGCCGTGACCTGCGCGATTTGCGCCTGCAACTGGCCCAGGCCAGTGGTGTCGGGAGTCGTTTTCTCGACCCGGCGGGGACGCCGGAGCAGTCGGGGTTTTATCGGCAGATTGTCGGCGATATCGAGTCGACGCTGCATCAACATTTGTCGGCGTTCGATGAGTCGCGTTTCGCCGACGCAGTGAAGTTGCTGGGCAAGGCGCGGATGATTCACGCGTTCGGCATGGGCGGTTGTTCGACGCTGTGCAGCGATGAGCTGCAGGTGCGGCTGGTGCGCCTCGGCTACCCGATTGCCACCTGCCATGACCCGGTGATGATGCGTGTGACCGCCGCATCCTTGGGCGCGGAGCATGCGTTGATTGCCTGCTCACTGACCGGCATCACCCCGGAACTGCTGGAGGCTGTCGAGTTGGCGAGCAGCTACGGCACACGCATTCTGGCGATTACCCTGGCCGACTCGCCGCTGGCGCAAATGGCCGATGTGCTGTTGCCGCTGCAAAGCGCCGAAACCTCATTCATCTACAAACCGACAGCGGCGCGCTACGGCATGCTGCTGGCCATCGATGTGCTTGCCACCGAGCTGGCGCTGGCCAATCCTGAAGGCAATCAAGAACGTCTGCGGCGGATCAAGCTCGCCCTCGACGACTACCGTGGCGGCGATGATCATCTGCCGTTGGGAGACWGACATGCAGTACCACACGCTGATCCGCAACGCCCTGATCATCGACGGCAGCAACACGCCGGGTTATCCCGCCGACGTGGCGATTGTGAACGGACGGATCGCGCGCATCGGTGATTTGCAGGATGTCAGCGCCGATGAGGAAATCGACGCGGCGGGACGAGTGCTTGCGCCAGGTTTTATCGATGTACATACCCACGACGACACGGTGGTAATCCGCCAACCGCAGATGCTGCCCAAGCTCAGCCAGGGCGTGACCACGGTGATCGTTGGCAATTGCGGGATCAGCGCCTCACCAGTGAGTTTGCGCGGCGATCCACCGGACCCGATGAATCTGCTCGGTACGTCCGCAGCCTTTGTTTATCCGCGTTTCAGTGATTATCGGGCCGCAGTCGAAGCGGCCAACCCGACGTTGAACGTGGCCGCACTGGTCGGCCACACGGCGCTGCGCAGTAATCACCTGGACGACTTGTTTCGCACTGCCACGTCGAGTGAAATTGCGGCAATGCGTGAGCAACTGCGCGAGAGCCTGGAGGCCGGTGCACTGGGTTTGTCCACAGGGCTGGCCTACGCCAGCGCCTTCTCGGCATCTACCGACGAAGTCATGCAACTGACTGAAGAGCTGACGGCTTTCGGCGCGGTCTACACCACCCATTTGCGCAGCGAATTCGAACCGGTGCTGGAGGCCATGGACGAGGCATTCCAGATTGCTCGCCACGCGAAAAGTCCGGTGATCATTTCCCATCTCAAATGCGCTGGCGCCGGCAACTGGGGGCGCAGTCCACAGCTGTTGGCGTCCCTTGAGCACGCAGCGAAAACCCACCCGGTGGGTTGCGATTGTTATCCGTATGCGGCGAGCTCCTCGACCCTGGATCTCAAACAGGTGACGGACGCGTTTCGCATCACCATCACCTGGTCGACGCCACACCCTGAAGCGGGCGGCCGCGACCTGATGGACATCGCCGCCGAGTGGGGCATGCCGTTGCTGGACGCGGCCCGTCGCTTGCAACCGGCCGGGGCGGTCTATTACGGGATGGACGAGGCGGATGTGCGGCGCATTCTGGCCCACCCGTTATCGATGATCGGTTCCGACGGTTTGCCGGAAGACCCGTTTCCGCATCCGCGGTTGTGGGGCGCATTTCCACGGGTATTGGGGCACTTCAGCCGGGATCTCGGATTGTTCCCGCTGCACACGGCGGTGCACAAGATGACCGGGCTGTCGGCGGAGCGTTTCGGCCTGAAAGAGCGCGGTGAAATACGCGAAGGGCATTGGGCGGATCTGGTGCTGTTCGACCCGTTGCATGTGCGTGATATAGCGGATTTCAATGACCCGCAACGGGCGGCCGAAGGCATCGACGGCGTGTGGGTCAATGGCGTCTTGAGCTACCGTGAGGGCAGGGCAAACGACAGCAGGGCTGGGCGTTTTCTGGCGCGGGAAGGGGATTTGCGTATGGGCTTTCATTGAGTGTTGACGATCAAAAGATCGCCGCCTGCGCCGAACCCGTTCTCCTGTAGGTGCTACCGAAGGCTGCGATCTTTTGATCCAGGTCTCATAGTGGCACTGTGAGATTAAAGAAAGCCATTGCCAAGCCGAAGCGCTGTCATGCAACCCACTTAGAGTGGGGCCTTTCAGTTTGGGAGTAGCGCAATGAGCTTCGGTAAAACCACCCCGATCCTGCGGATCTTCGATGAAGCCAAGGCGCTGGAGTTCTACGTCGACTTCCTCGGTTTCACGCTTGACTGGCAGCACACGTTCGGCGAGAACTTTCCGCTTTATCTGCAAGTGTCGCGGGGTGAATGCGTTCTGCACCTGTCCGAGCACCACGGCGACGCTACGCCGGGTTCGGCGCTACGCATCGAGACTGATGAGCTGGAAGCGTTTCAGCAGCAATTGCTGGCCAAGGAGTACCGCTTCGCTCTTCCACAGATTCAGGCCATGCCCTGGGGGAGCCAGGACATGACCGTTAGTGATCCGTTCGGGAATCGATTGGTGTTTACCAATGCTATTAGTGTTTGAGCTATCTCACCTGCAGGAGGACTGGGCGACGCTCCTGCAAATGTGTGGGAACCGATTTGTGCAATGTGATGGTCAGACCCTGAAGTGACTCACCATCATCTGCAACTGATTACCCAACCGTGCCAATTCAACGCTGGACGCGGCGGTTTCATCACTGGCGGCGGCAGTTTGCTCGGAGACGTCGCGCACGTTGATGATGCTGCGACTGATTTCTTCGGCCACCGCGCTTTGCTGCTCGGCAGCGGCGGCGATCTGCTGGTTCATCGACTGGATGTTCGACACCGTGCGGGTGATGTTTTCCAGTGACACGCCGGCCTTGCGGGTCAGCTCGACGCTGCTGTCGGTCAGGCTGCGGCTGTTGTTCATCACGGCGGCGACTTGCTGGGTGCCGTTCTGCAGGCCGGCGACCAGGCCTTCGATTTCTTCGGTGGATTTCTGCGTGYGTTGGGCCAGGCCACGCACTTCATCAGCGACCACCGCGAAACCGCGACCGGCTTCACCGGCGCGTGCCGCTTCAATGGCAGCATTGAGCGCCAGCAGGTTGGTCTGTTCGGCCACTGCCTTGATCACGTCCATGACGCTGCCGATCTTGTCGCTTTCCTGTTGCAGCACGGTCATGGCTTCGGTGGAGCGCACCACTTCACTGGCCAGGCGTTCGATCTGAGCGATCGCTTCGTTGACCACTTTATCGCCTTCGCGGGCTTCACCGTCAGCCGCTGCTGCCGCTTGCGACGCTTCTTCGGCGTTGCGCGCGACTTCCTGCACGGTGGCGGTCATTTCGTGCATGGCGGTGGCGACCTGATCGGTTTCGATCTTCTGGCTGTTGACCCCGGCACTGGTTTCTTCAGTCACGGCTGACAGCTCTTCGGCGCGCGACTTCCTGCACGGTGGCGGTCATTTCGTGCATGGCGGTGGCGACCTGATCGGTTTCGATCTTCTGGCTGTTGACCCCGGCACTGGTTTCTTCAGTCACGGCTGACAGCTCTTCGGC
>NZ_JBFTLU010000087.1:0-30371 GCF_056396605.1 Pseudomonas sp. 05T35 | reverse complement strand
GTGCTTCAGGACGCCTTTGACGAACTCCCCACTTCGGTGGCCGGGGAGTTGCTGGCCAGTCTCGACGCCGAAGAGCTGCTCAAAATCACGGAGCCATCGCGCATACCCTTGCAACTCAGGGAGCGCGTGCGCATGACCTTGCAGGCGTTGCGAACAGCACGCGCCTATGAAGGGCTGTTCCTCGATTTTGCAGACACTGTGGATACTGAACGGCTGGCGCTGCATTCATTGCAGACGTTGCCGAATTGGCCCGAGAACGTTCGGATCGAAATCCGTGAATACTCATTCGACGGGCCGTTGCGCGACAGTGTCGGCTCGGCAGATGCCGCCATACGCAAAGTCCTGGTCAACGAGGATGGCCAATACCAGGCACGCGATGCCGAAGATAATCATCTGCATGGGGCCGACAACCTTTACGCTTCCGTATTGCATGCCTTGCCTGACGCTGAACGAAACGCGCTGGGGTATGAGATCAATCAAGGTGCGCAGTTGAGACAGGCCATTCAAACAGCGCCGTTGCCACGCGACACCCTCAACCCCCTTCTGGCGGATAACCCGATCCGCAAACCGGTCTATGACCCGGCCACGATGAAACTGCGTGGTGGCATGCAAGGCATCACTCAAGGTGTCCGCCAGGTAACCGGAAGGCTGACGCCGCAAGAACGGGTCCGGATCGTTCGCCCCGGCTGGACAGAGGCCGAGGCCCAGGTCTATCTGGAGGGCGGCGGCAGTGAAAGTAGCGTGGAAGAGCGGGCGAGCGCGCTTGAAGCAGAATTCAACCGGCTGAACGCCAATTTTCAACGCTGGTTGAAGTCGCCTACCGAGGCCTTCGGATTCAGCGCTGCCGGCATCGCCGAATGGCAGTCCAGAAACGCTTTGTACAAAGCGATCAGGGAAGCCTGGCAGCGAATCGGCCAGCGGGATGTGGATCCATACGGGAATCTGCATGGTGTGGTACTCAACCTTGAAGATGTCCCGCTGGGGCGGCACCTGGGGACAATGCCGACCCTGGAAGGCAACTTCAATCATGTCACCCGACTCAACTTGAACCGAACCGAGTTGATCGATGCACAGGTTTCTTTTCTCGACCACTTCCCGCGGCTTCGGTCGTTGAACCTCGATAACAACCCACTGACACGGCTTCCTCACGTCATCGGGCGTATGCGAGGGCTGATGGAGTTGACCCTGCGCGGGAATCGAATCGTGCTGGATGGGCAATCGGTGGCCGACCTCGGAAACCTTACCCGGCTTCAGACCCTGGACTTGCAGGGGAACCCTTTGGGGCGAGTTCCTGATATCGGCCATATGCGCAATCTGCATTCGTTGTACCTGGCGGATACCGGCATTCGCACCTGGCCCGACGGCCTGTTTTCCCAGCCGCGGTTCCGGCATTTTTACCTGGATATGCGGCACAACGAAATCACCTACATTCCTGCGGTTGCGCCAGGCTCCGTCCAGGCGGAGCTGATGGCTCGCACGCTCTTGAGCCGTGAGCCCCAGTGGTTGCCGGAATTCAATCTCCAGACACTCAGGCATTACATCCGGTCCGTCGGTATGGACCCTGATCGTCCCTATCCGCCTCGCGGCGTGCGCGACAGTCTTGACTGGGAAGAGGGCATGACGCGACCTGAATGGGTCGCCCGGCAGCCCATCTGGAATGCTGTCGAAGACGAGTTCGACTCGGTGCCGTTTTTCAACCAGATCAGGAAACTCACCGAGTCCGCGCACTTCCAGAACGATCCGGCATTCAGGGTGGACATGACGAGCAAGCTCTGGCGAATGCTGGAGGCCATGTCCAAAGACAGCGAACTGCGCAAGAATCTTTTTGTCCTGGCGAAAGAGACCACCCATTGCGTCGATGCCGGCGCGCAGCTGTTCAATGCGATGGGCGTTGAAGTGCTGATTCATGAGGCCTATGAGCTTGCCAACCCGAGTCTGGTAGAGGCCGAACTGCTGCAACTGGCCAGGGGCAAATCGCGGCTCGATGAGTTGAGCCGGATCGCCCATAAGCACATTGCCGAGCGACTGGAGAACAATGAGACATTCAGGGTTTTCGATCCGGAAACTGGCCAGTACACGGGATCCATTGATGAGGTCGAGACCCATCTGGCCTACATGACGGACCTGGCCGGTCGACTGGATCTACCCTGGCAGTCACGTGACCTGCAGTTTCGAACGCACTCCGGTGTCACTCCCCAGATGATCGAAAGTGCCTATCGGCGTGTGCTCAGTCTGGAGGAGGGGGATCTACTGCGCGATTCGATCATCGAGCAGCCATTCTGGGAGTCTTATGTCCAGGGTTCCAATCGGAGTGCTTTCAAAGCCTTCAGGCGACGAATCGATGCGACCACAGAGTTCTACACGGCGCTGGAGAGAAGGGCGACTGAACCCACCCTGTCACTTGAGGAGAAAGCCCGGCTGAAGGAGGACATTCGGGTGCTCGCCGCAGAGTTGGGCAAACAGGAAAGCGAGTTCGCTCCGGGGCGGATCATGACTGAAGAGGAGTATGCCGCCGAGCTGAGTCTGATAGACGCCGAGATGAAGGCGTTGCTCAAGACATTGACTCAGCAGGCAATGGATCGGGCAAAACTGCAACGGGTTGAAATTCCCTTCACTGTCGAACCACCAAACTGATCACGGCACAGGCTGTCATCCCGGCACGAAGACTGACGATCTTCGTGCCGGTTTTTTATGTGTGAGCGAACCTCAAAACAAGAAGTAGCGCTGCGCCATCGGCAGCACATCCGCCGGCTCACACCAGAGCAAAACACCGTCGGCCCTGACCTGATAAGTCTGCGGATCGACATCGATGTTCGGCAGATAGTCGTTGTGGATCAGGTCGGTCTTCTGTACCTCGCGGCAACCTTTGACCACGGCGATTTTCTTTTTCAGCCCCAGCGCTTCGGGAAGGCCCGCGTCCTGCGCCGCCTGGCGGATGAACGTCAGGCTGGTGGCGTGCAGCGAGCCACCATAGCTGGCGAACATCGGGCGGTAGTGCACCGGTTGCGGTGTTGGGATCGAGGCGTTGGCGTCGCCCATCAGGCTGGCCGCGATGGCGCCGCCCTTGAGGATCAGCGTCGGTTTGACCCCGAAAAACGCCGGGCGCCAGAGCACCAGGTCGGCCCATTTACCGACTTCGATCGAGCCCACTTCATGGCTGATGCCGTGAGTGATCGCCGGGTTGATGGTGTATTTGGCGATGTAGCGTTTGACGCGGAAGTTGTCGTTGCCCTCGCCATCACCTGCCAGTGCGCCACGCTGCTTTTTCATCTTGTCGGCGGTTTGCCAGGTGCGGGTGATGACTTCACCGACGCGGCCCATGGCCTGGCTGTCGGAGCTGATCATCGAGAACGCGCCGAGGTCGTGAAGGATGTCTTCGGCTGCAATCGTCTCGCGGCGAATACGGCTTTCGGCGAAAGCCACGTCTTCGGCAATACTCGGGTCCAGGTGGTGGCAGACCATCAGCATGTCGAGGTGTTCGTCGATGGTGTTGCGAGTGAATGGCCGGGTCGGGTTGGTCGAACTCGGCAGCACGTTGGCAAATCCACAGGCCTTGATGATGTCTGGCGCATGGCCGCCACCAGCACCTTCAGTGTGGTAGGTGTGAATGGTCCGCCCCTTGAACGCGGCGAGGGTGGTTTCGACGAAACCGGATTCGTTCAGGGTGTCGGTGTGGATCGCCACCTGTACGTCGAACTGGTCGGCGACGTTCAGGCAGTTGTCGATGCTCGCCGGCGTGGTGCCCCAGTCTTCGTGCAGCTTGAGGCCGATAGCCCCGGCCTTGACCTGCTCGATCAGCGGCTCCGGCAGGCTGGCGTTGCCCTTGCCGGTGAGGCCGATGTTCATCGGGAACGCGTCCGCCGCTTGCAGCATGCGCGCCAGGTGCCAAGGCCCGGAGGTGCAGGTGGTGGCGTTGGTGCCCGTCGCCGGCCCCGTGCCGCCGCCGATCATGGTGGTGACGCCGCTCATCAATGCTTCTTCGATCTGCTGCGGGCAGATGAAGTGGATGTGCGTGTCGACACCGCCCGCCGTGAGGATCATCCCTTCGCCGGCGATCACTTCGGTGCTGGCGCCGACCGCGATGGTCACGTTCGGCTGGACGTCCGGGTTGCCGGCCTTGCCGATCGCCGCAATGCGTCCATCCTTGAGGCCGACGTCGGCTTTGACGATGCCCCAATGGTCGATGATCAGCGCGTTGGTGATCAGCGTGTCGACCACTTCCGCAGCCAGTAACTGGCTTTGACCCTGGCCATCGCGGATCACTTTGCCGCCGCCGAATTTCACCTCTTCACCGTAGGTGGTGAAGTCTTTTTCGACTTCGATCCACAGCTCGGTGTCGGCCAGGCGGACCTTGTCACCGACGGTGGGGCCGAACATGTCGGCGTAGGCTTGACGGGAAATCTTCATGTGCTTGCCTTGGGATTCAATTGATTTTGAGACCGCTCGCGTAGCTCGCTATCGCAGCCTCGCGCTGCTCGACAGCTCCTACAGGGGAATGCGATCAACTGTGGGAGCGAGCCTGCTCGCGATTGGGTCGGTGGAGACGCCGCATGATTTAAAGGTCGCCCATGATCCTGCCGGCAAACCCGAACACCCGGCGATGCCCGGCCAGGTCCACCAGCTCGACCACGCGGCTCTGCCCTGGCTCGAAGCGCACGGCGGTGCCGGCCGGGATGTTCAGGCGCATGCCACGGCTGGCGGCACGGTCGAACGTCAGGGCGTCGTTGGTTTCGAAAAAGTGGTAGTGCGAACCGACCTGAATCGGCCGGTCACCGCTGTTGGCCACGGTCAGGCTCAGGGTGCGACGGCCGGCGTTGAGCTCGATGTCGCCTTGCTTGATCTGATATTCGCCAGGAATCATTCGGGTTGTCCCAGAGTCTTGTAGTAGATGGCGGTCGGGGTGTAACGACCGTCCGGGCTTTGGCAGTAATTGGGCAATTCACCGACACGGGTGTAGCCCAGGGATTGATAGAACGCTTCGGCCGCCGACCCCGCTTGGGTGTCGAGGTACAGCAGGCCACGTTTGTGCTGACGCGCGGCAAGCTCCACAGCATTCATCAGTTGTTGCGCCAGGCCGCGTCGCCGCGTGTCATGGCGCACCTGCAGCTTTTGCACTTCGGCGCGATTGCGGCCGTTGGCTTTCTGGCACAGGGCCAGTTGCACGCTGGCCAGGACCTTTTCATCGTGAACCACTACCCACAGCAACAGACTGCCGTCCTCGAGTCCGGCCTGGACACTGTTGATGTAGGCGCGGGCCTGGGCATCATCAAGGTCGGCCATGAAGCCGATCGAGGCGCCGTGCTGCACGGCGTCAAACAGCAAATCGATCAAGCCCTGACGGTAGTGCGCAAAGCTTTCGGTGTTCACGCGTCGCAGTTGGGCAGTGTTCATGACATATCACTCCTTGTTGGCGACGGGCGGCTCCGCGCCCGGATTGAGGATCAGCTGCATGAAGGTCAGGTCGAGCCAACGGCCGAACTTGGTACCCACTTGCGGCATGTGCCCGGTGGTGGTGAATCCGATCCGCTCGTGCAGGCGAATCGAGGCGGCGTTAGCGCTTTCGATGGCGGCGACCATCACGTGTTTGTCGCAGTCCCTGGCGCGTTCGATCAGCACGTCCATCAACTGTGGGCCGAGGCCATTGCCGCGCTGATCACTGCGCACGTACACCGAATGTTCGACGGTGTGACGGAAACCGTCGAACGGCCGCCAGTCGCCGAATGAGGCATAACCGAGCACGCTGTTGTCGGCGTCGACAATCACCAGAACAGGGTAGCCCTGGGATTGCCGGGTGCTGAACCAGGCCTGGCGGTTGGCGAGGTCCACGGCCTGTTCGTTCCAGATCGCGGTCGTATTGAGGACCGCGTCGTTGTAGATGTCGCGGATCGCCGGCAGGTCGGCGGATACGGCATCACGAATGTGAAAAGTCATGGCGCAGCCTCAGACGATGGGTTGGTGGACGGTGACCAGTTTGGTGCCGTCGGGAAAGGTCGCCTCGACCTGGATCTCCGGGATCATTTCCGGGATGCCTTCCATCACTTGCTCGCGGTTCAGCAGGGTGGTGCCGTAGTGCATCAGTTCGGCGACCGTCTGGCCGTCGCGTGCGCCTTCGAGCAGCGCCGCGGAAATGTAGGCCATCGCTTCCGGGTAATTGAGTTTCACGCCACGGGCCAAACGCCGCTCGGCGACCAGGCCGGCGGTGAAGATCAGCAGCTTGTCTTTTTCGCGTGGGGTCAGGTCCATCGTTAAAAATCCGTATTGGGCAGTTAAAAAAAACAGCGACTCGATCCCTGTAGCAGCTGGCGCAGCCTGCGTTCGGCTGCGCAGCAGTCGTAAAACCTGCCAATGCGTTGTGTCAGGTAGACCGCGTCAGACAGATCACGACTGCTTCGCAGCCGAACGCAGGCTGCGCCAGCTGCTACGGGGATCGTGTGCGCAGTCATGTCAGGTGCTCCAGATTCTGGGGGGGACTGCTTCGCGGCCGAGCAGGGCCGGTCTGAGCAGTTTCCACAAATCAATCAGCCAGCCTCGCGCCAGTAATGCTTCACTGGCCAGGCAACGGGCGACTAACAGCCCCGGCAACTGGGTCAGATCCCCGCGCACCTCATTGGGCAACGAGCGGCATTTCTCCAGTAAATCGCTGTCGATTTCACCCGTCACCAGCAACGTCGCAAATACTGGCTGGCCATCCAGCCCTATTGGCGAATCAAGCAAGCCGTCATTCCCGACAATGCGCTGGCGTTCGTGCCAGAGCAACTGGCCGTCGCGGCGGATTTCCAGCTGTGACTGAAAGTGCCCGCGCTCGAAGCGTTCGCCGCTGGCCGGGCGACCCAGCGCCACCACGTCCCAATAGAACAGCCGCGCGTCACCTTGCAGTTCAATCGACGTGCTGAGCTCAGCCTGGGCGGCGCTGAACACGATGGTTTCCTGCGGCAGCCACTCCAGCGTGGCACCGGCGGCGACGTTCAAGTCGAGCCGCTGATAGGCTGGCCCGGCAGCGCGATACCACTTGGCGGCACCTGGGCTGGTCAACTGCGCCCAGGCGTTGGCACCGACACTGGCCGCGATGTCCAGCCGATCACCACCGGCAATGCCGCCGGGCGGGTGGACGATGATGTGCTGGCACACCTCGGGGCCTTCGGCGTACAGGTGTTTTTGCACCCGCAGCGGGCCTTTGTGGCGACGCAGGACCGGGCGCGTGCTATCGCCGAAGCGGGCGTAGCCGAGCTCCAGCTCGGCGTGCCAGCAGGGTGTGAACAGTGCGGTTTGCGCAAGAGCAGTCATATATTTTTAATTATCGTCAGGACGCTACAGACTAGATCGTAACCAGTCCGCGCACACCCTCGGCTTCCATATTTTCTCCGCGGCCTTGCTGGACGATCTCGCCCCGGGACATCACCAGGTACTGATCGGCCAGCTCGGCGGCGAAGTCGTAGAACTGCTCGACCAGCAGGATCGCCATGTCACCCCGTGATGCGAGCTTTTTGATCACCGCGCCAATCTCCTTGATCACCGACGGCTGAATGCCTTCGGTGGGCTCGTCGAGGATCAGCAAGCGTGGCCGACTGGCCAGTGCGCGACCGATGGCCAATTGTTGTTGCTGACCGCCCGACAAGTCGCCACCGCGGCGTTGCTTCATTTGCAGCAAGACCGGGAACAGCTCGTAGATGAATGCGGGGACCTCTTTGGCCTCGGAACCCGGGAAGCGCGACAGGCCCATCAGCAGGTTTTCTTCCACCGTCAGCCGCCCGAAAATCTCCCGGCCTTGCGGCACGTAAGCGATGCCGGCGTGAACCCGTTGATGCGGCTTGAACGAGGTGATCGGTTGACCTTCCCAATTCACTGCGCCTTCCTTGGCGGGCAACAGACCCATCAGGCATTTGAGCAAAGTGGTCTTGCCGACGCCGTTGCGCCCAAGCAGGCAGGTGACTTCACCGACCTTCACCTCAAAGCTCAGGCCCCGCAGGATGTGGCTACCGCCGTAGTACTGGTGCAGCTTGTCGACTTGCAGCATGTTCAATTCCCTTGTAGTTCACACAACCCCTGTGGGAGCGAGCCTGCTCGCGATGACGGGTGCATATCCAACATCAATGTCGACAGATGCACAGCTATCGCGAGCAGGCTCGCTCCCACAAAAAGCCGATCGCGTTATCGGCCGAGATACACCTCGATCACCCGCTCGTTGTCCTGCACCTGTGCAAGCGACCCTTCGGCCAGCACGCTGCCCTGATGCAGCACCGTGACGTGGTCGGCAATCGAACCGACGAAGCCCATGTCGTGCTCCACCACCATCAGCGAATGCTTGCCGGCCAGGCTTTTGAACAGCTCGGCGGTGAATTCGGTTTCGGCGTCGGTCATGCCCGCCACCGGTTCATCGAGCAGCAGCAGTTGCGGGTCCTGCATCAGCAACATGCCGATTTCCAGAAACTGCTTCTGCCCGTGCGACAGCAGGCCGGCCGGGCGATTGACCGAGCTGGTCAGGCGAATGGTCTCCAGCACCTCGCAGATGCGATCTTTTTGTTCGCCACTCAGACGAGCCCGCAGGCTGGCCCACACCGACTTGTCGGTTTTCTGCGCCAGCTCAAGGTTTTCAAACACGCTCAAGGCTTCGAACACCGTCGGCTTCTGGAACTTGCGGCCGATCCCGGACTGGGCGATCTGCACTTCACTCATCCGTGTCAGGTCCAGGGTTTCACCGAACCAGGCATTGCCGTGACTGGGCCGGGTCTTGCCGGTGATCACGTCCATCAGCGTGGTTTTGCCGGCGCCGTTGGGGCCGATGATGCAGCGCAGTTCGCCGACACCGATGTACAGGTTCAAGGCGTTGAGTGCCTTGAAACCATCGAAACTGACGCTGATGTCCTCAAGGGTGAGGATGGTGCCGTGGAGGGTGTTCAGGCCTTTTTCGACACGTTGCCCCAGGCCGATGGCCTCGCGGCTGCTGCCGGCGTCCTTGTTAGGCTCCGGTGGAAAAAAGACTGGTTCGAGCATGAATTCCGCCGTTGGTGTGATTCTCATTGTTCACCTCTTTTTTTCAGCAAACCGATCACGCCTTTGGGCAGGTACAAGGTCACGACGATGAACAGCGCGCCGAGGAAGAACAGCCAGTATTCGGGAAAGGCCACGGTGAACCAGCTCTTCATGCCATTGACCACACCCGCGCCGAGCAGCGGCCCGATCAACGTGCCGCGCCCGCCGAGCGCGACCCACACGGCGGCTTCGATGGAGTTGGTCGGCGACATTTCGCTGGGGTTGATGATCCCCACTTGCGGCACATACAGCGCACCGGCCAGACCGCACAGCACGGCGCTCAAGACCCAGACAAACAGCTTGAAACCGCGTGGGTCGTAGCCGCAGAACATCAGGCGGTTTTCCGCGTCGCGCAGGGCGGTCAATACCCGGCCGAACTTGCTTTGCGCCAAGCACCAGCCGATGAACAGACTGGCGACCAACAGCAGCACCGTGGTGACGAACAGCACCGCGCGTGTGCCCGGCTCAGTGATGCCGAAGCCGAGAATCGTGCGGAAATTGGTGAAGCCGTTGTTGCCGCCAAACCCGGTCTCGTTGCGGAAAAACAGCAGCATCCCGGCGAAGGTCAGGGCCTGGGTCATGATCGAGAAGTACACGCCCTTGATCCGCGAACGGAAGGCGAAGAAGCCGAACACCAGCGCCAGCAAACCCGGCGCCAGCACCACCAGGCACATCGCCCAGATAAAGCTGCTGGTGCCGGTCCAGTACCACGGCAGTTCGGTCCACGAGAGGAAGGTCATGAACGCCGGCAGGCCATCGCCCGAAGCCTGGCGCATCAGGTACATACCCATCGCGTAACCACCAAGGGCAAAGAACAAACCATGGCCCAGGGACAGCAACCCGGCGTAACCCCAGACCAGATCCAGGGCCAGGGCGACGATGGCGTAGCAAAGAATCTTGCCGACCAGCGTCAGTGTGTAGGCCGAGACGTGAAACGCATTGTCGGCAGGCAGCAATGACAGCAGCGGCAGCGCCAGCAACAGCGCGAGAATCACCGCGCCCAGCGCTATCGTGACTTTGGGGCCGGCCTTTTGCGTGGCCGTGAGCATCAGGGGCTGGTTCATCAGTCGATCACCCGTCCTTTGAGTGCGAAGAGTCCTTGCGGGCGTTTCTGAATGAACAGAATGATCAACGCGAGGATCAGGATCTTGCCGAGTACGGCGCCGATTTGCGGTTCAAGAATCTTGTTGGCAATCCCCAGGCCGAAGGCGGCGAGCACACTGCCGRCCAACTGACCAACGCCGCCGAGCACCACCACCAGGAACGAGTCGATGATGTAGCTCTGACCGAGGTCCGGGCCGACGTTGCCGACCTGACTCAGGGCCACGCCGCCAAGCCCGGCGATACCCGAGCCGAGGCCGAAGGCGAGCATGTCGACGCGCCCGGTGGGCACGCCGCAGCAGGCGGCCATGTTGCGGTTCTGGGTGACTGCGCGCACGTTCAAACCGAGGCGGGTCTTGTTCAGCAGCAGCCAGGTCAGCACCACCACAAACAGCGCAAACGCGATAATCACGATGCGGTTGTACGGCAACACCAGATTGGGCAATACCTGAATCCCGCCCGAGAGCCAGGCCGGGTTCGCCACTTCGACGTTCTGCGCACCGAACAACAGACGCACCAGCTGAATCAACATCAGGCTGATGCCCCAGGTGGCGAGCAGGGTTTCCAGCGGTCGGCCGTAGAGGTGGCGAATCACCGTGCGCTCCAGTGCCATACCGATGCCGGCGGTGACAAAAAACGCCACCGGCAACGCGATCAGCGGATAGAACTCGATCGCTTGCGGGGCGAAGCGCTGGAACAGCAGCTGCACTACGTAAGTCGAGTAAGCCCCGAGCATCAGCATCTCGCCGTGGGCCATGTTGATCACCCCCAGCAGGCCGAAAGTGATCGCCAGACCGAGGGCCGCCAACAGCAGGATCGAGCCCAGGGACATGCCGCTGAAGGCCTGGCCGAGGAGCTCACCGAACAGCAGTTTGCGTTTGACTTGCGCCAGGCTGGTTTCGGCAGCGGTGTGCACCGTGGTGTCGGCTTCGACGCCGGGTTGGAGCAAACCTTCGAGACGGGTGCGGGCCAGCGGGTCGCCGGTTTCACCCAGAAGGCGCACTGCGGCGAGGCGCACGGCCGGATCGGCGTCTACCAGTTGCAGATTGGCCAACGCCAGACTCAGGGCGGCGTGAACGCTCGGGTCTTTTTCGCCAGCCAGTTGCTGGTCGAGGAACTTCAACTGCGCCGGTTTGGCGCTTTTTTGCAGTTGTTGCGCGGCGCTCAAGCGCACTTTGGTGTCAGCGGCGAGCAGTTGATGACTGGCCAACGCAGTGTCGATCAAGCCCCGCAGKCGATTGTTCAGACGCAGGGTCTTGGCTTCGCCGTCGACGGTCAACTGGCCTTGTTGCAGGGCGTTGATCAGCTCGATGCGTGCCGGGTCGGGTTGCGCGGCCCAGGTTTCCAATAGCTTGGCTTGCTGCACCGGATTGGCCGCGACAAAGTCTTCGGCGTCCCCGGCATGGGCGGCCATCGGCAACAGCAGTGCGATGGCGAGTATGAAGCGGGAAAGGGCAGTGGGCATTAGCGGTGTTCCTGTTCAATCGACCCCTCACCCCAACCCTCTCCCCAGAGGGGAGAGGGGGCTGACCGAGGTGTTTGGCCGAGCAACTGCGACCTGCAAGTAGGGGGCGAACTCGGGCTTTGAAAAGTATGGAGATCGGCTCCCTTTCCCCCTCTCCCCCTTGGGGAGAGGGTTGGGGTGAGGGGTGTCTTGTCCATGGTCAGGGTGTAGCCCGACGGCGCGGCGAAGGTCTGGCCGGCCAACGCTTCACGGACCTTGTCGACATCGGTGGACTTGGCTTTTTCGGCGGCCTGCGCCCACATGTGGATGCCGACGTAGGTGGCCTCCATCGGGTCGTTGGTTACCGCTTTGTCAGCGCCCGGCAGGTTGTGTTTTTTGGCGTAGGCTTTCCAGTCGGCGACGAACTTCTGGTTCACCGGGTTTTCCACCGACTCGAAGTAGTTCCACGCGGCGAGGTTGCCTACCAGCGGTTTGGTGTCGATGCCGCGCAGTTCTTCTTCGCCCACCGAGAAGGCCACGACCGGAACATCGGTGGCTTTCAGGCCCTGGTTGGCCAGTTCTTTATAGAACGGCACGTTGGAGTCGCCGTTGACCGTGGAGATGACCGCCGTCTTGCCGCCCGCCGAGAATTTTTTGATGTTGGCGACGATGGTTTGATAGTCGCTGTGGCCGAACGGCGTGTAGACCTCTTCGATGTCCTTGTCAGCCACACCTTTGGAGTGCAGGAACGAGCGCAGGATCTTGTTGGTGGTGCGCGGGTAGACATAGTCGGTGCCGAGCAGGAAGTAGCGCTTGGCGCTGCCGCCTTCTTCGCTCATCAGGTATTCCACTGCCGGGATCGCCTGCTGGTTCGGCGCGGCACCGGTGTAGAAGACGTTCGGCGACATCTCTTCGCCTTCGTACTGCACCGGGTAGAACAGTAGGCCATTGAGCTCTTCGAACACCGGCAATACCGATTTACGCGACACCGAGGTCCAGCAGCCGAACACCACCGCGACCTTGTCCTGGGTCAGCAACTGCCGGCCCTTTTCCGCGAACAGTGGCCAGTTCGACGCCGGGTCGACCACTACCGGTTCAAGCATCTTGCCGTTGACCCCGCCCTTGGCATTGATTTCGTCGATGGTCATCAGCGCCATGTCTTTGAGCGAGGTTTCGGAGATCGCCATGGTCCCGGACAACGAATGCAGAATCCCGACCTTGATGGTCTCGGCGGCCTGGACAGTCCAGGTCATACCCATCGCGGCAATGCTTGCCGATAGTGTGAAAGCCTTGATCAAACTGCGACGCTTCATTGTGCGATCTCCATGAACTTATGAGTTTTCTTGGTTGGCAGATGCGGACTACTGAAGGGTCTTTAGCAAGGGCTGTGCCCGGTCGGAAAAAGGCAGGGAAATGTCGTATTAGAGCGGTTGCATGGTTTGCTGGCGCACCATGAAAGAACGTGTCTGGTGTGCTGGTGCGCGAAGGTGCGCCACATTAGGGCGCCGAGTAGTTCGGGGGGGGGACCCCAATCAACTGTGGGAGCGAGCCTGCTCGCGATTGAGTGGCTCGCTCCCACAGGTTCGGTGCTCGATCAGCGGCGGCGCATCAGGCCGATGAAGAACAGTCCACCAATGGCGGCGGTGGCCACACCTATCGGCAGATCTTCCGGTGCAATCATAGTTCGTGCTGCTACGTCGACCCACACCAGAAACACACTGCCGAGCAACACGCATACCGGCAGCAATCTGCGATGTTCCGCCCCGACGAGGCGTCGGGCAATGTGCGGCACCATCAGCCCGACAAAACCAATGGAGCCGCTGATCGAGACCAGCACCCCGGTCATCAACGACGCAATCACAAACACCCGCAACCGCACGGTGCGAGCATTCAGGCCGAGTGTGACAGCGGTTTGCTCGCCAGCCATCAAGGCATTCAGCGGCCGGGCCATGCCCAGCAGTAACACCAGCCCGAGCAGCACGCTGGCCGCTGGCACTGCCAGCAACTCCCAACGCGCCAGACCGAGACCGCCGAGCATCCAGAACATCACCGCAGAACTGGCGCGGTGGTCGCCGAGAAACAGCAGCAAGTTGGCGACCGCCATCATCACGAACGACACTGCCACCCCGCACAGCAGCAGCCGATCGCTGTCCAGCCGACCATTGCGGTTGGCGATCGCCAGGACGAGCAGCATGCTCGACAGCGCACCGATGAATGCAGCAATCGGCAAGGTCAGCAGGCCGACGATCTCGCCMACATGCAGCACCACGATTACCGCGCCAAGGGTCGCGCCGGAGGTCACTCCGAGCAAGTGCGGATCGGCCAACGGATTGCGCGTGACGGCTTGCAGCACCGCGCCGATCAGCGCCAGCCCGGCGCCCACCAGCGCGCCGAGCAGCATGCGCGGTACGCGGATCAGCCAGACGATATGCTCCTGGCCGGCACTCCAGTTCACCTCGCCAATCCCGAATGCCTGATGCAGCAGAATCCGCCAGACCACGTCCACCGGCACCCTTGCTGCACCAAAGCCCAGCGACACCACACAAGACACCAGCAACAGCGCACCGAGGGCAACCAGCAACAAGGCATAACGACGATTGATCATTCGCCGTGAAAACCCTTGGCCAGTGTTTCAACCGCCAGCACGTTGTCGATCCCCGGTGTGGCTTGCACGTAAGGGATGACGATGAAGCGCTGGTTCTTGATCGCGTCTACCGATTGCAGGGCCTTGTTGTTCAGCAGAAATTGTTCCTTTTGCTCGGCGCTGACTTCGCCGTAGTCGACGATCACGATCACCTGCGGGTTGCGCTCAACCACGTTTTCCCAGTTGACCCGGGTCCAGCTCGCGTCGACATCGTCGAGAATATTGCGCCCGCCGGCGGCGTCGATCAGCGCTTGCGGCATCCCCAGGCGGCCCGAGGTCATGGCCCGGTCTTCGCCGCTGTCGTAGAGGAACACCCGCGGTTTTTCACTCGGCAGGTTTTTGCGAACCTCCGCCACTTGCGCCTGCATGTCGCTGATCAAACGGTTGGCGCGATCCTGTACGTCGAAGATCTTGCCGAGGTTGCGCAGGTCGTTGTAGGTGTCGTCCAGGCTGGCCGCCGAGCGCTTCATTACGAAGGCGCACGACTCGCTCAGTTCATAGACGTTGATCCCCAGCGGCCCGAGGGTTTGCGGGGTCAGGTCGCCACCAATGCGCATGCCGTAATCCCAACCGGCGAAGAAGAAATCGACGTTGGCGTTGAGCAGGGTTTCCACCGATGGGTACTTGGCGGCGAGTTCCGGCAGGCCGTCGAGAATGTTCTGCATCTCGGGGGTCACGGCTTTCCAGCCACTGATGCCGCTGTAGCCGACCATCCGGGGTTTGAGGCCGAGGGCGAGCATCATCTGGGTCATGTTGATGTCGTGACTGAGGGCATGTTTTGGCGCCTCCTTGAACGTCACTTCACGGTTGCAGCTCTGAATCGTCAACGGGTAGCGGGTCGCTTCGGCGAATGCCTGGGCGCTGCCCAGCAGCAGGGCGATGGACAGGCTGGAGCGGAGCAGGGTGCGCAAAGTCATGTTGGGTTATCCAGGTAATTCGGGGGTAGCCGGAGAGCGGGTGTTCATCGATCAGCGCTTCGACGCCGAACACTTCACGCAGCAACGTGGTGGTCAGCACTTGTTTTGGCGTGCCGCTGGCGACGATGCGTCCGTGGTTGATCACGTACAGCCGATCGCAGAAGGCCGCGGCCAGGTTGAGGTCGTGGATGCTCGCCAGGGTGCCGATCTGCAAGCGCTTGACCAGTTGCAGCAGTTCGAGCTGATAGCGTGGATCGAGGTGGTTGGTCGGTTCGTCGAGGATCAGCAATTGCGGTTGCTGAGCCAGGGCGCGGGCGAGTATGACGCGTTGTTTTTCGCCGCCCGACAGCGTGGCGAAGGCGTGATCTTCGAAGCCTTTGAGGCCCACCGATTCCAGTGCCTGTTCAGCAATTCGACGGTCTTCCAGCGTATCGCCATCAAACAGGCCTTTGTGTGGTGTGCGGCCCATGGCGACCACTTCCTCGACGGTCAGGCCGAAGGCATCGGGGAACTCCTGCAATACCACCGCAATGCGTTGCGCACACCAGCGCGACGACTGCTTCCAGACGTTGTGATGGGCCAGATGCACCTCACCGGATTCCGGTTTGCTGAACCGGTAGGCACAGCGCAACAGGCTGGTCTTGCCGCTGCCGTTGGGCCCGATCAAGCCGACGAACTCACCGGCCGCCACGTACAGGCTGGCCTCACGCAGCTGGAACTGGTGATGACAGTGGCCATGGCCCAGCGGTGTCCAGGCGAGATGAGTGAGGTTCAGCGAGGTCATTGCATGCTCGTTCGGCGGGTGTTCGCAGCGGGCCGACATTGTAAGGTCAACCGCGCTGCTATAGGCATCTCGCTGTCTTCAGGATGAAGATGAGGCCGATTCAGGCTGGTGGTTCAAGCGCGACAAGAGCACGCGGTCCAGCAGCCACACCACGATCAGCGAAGCGCCCACCAACGGGAATATCACCGCCAATGCGAGGATGATCACCACCCCGGTTTTCCAGGTCGGCAGGTCATGCCGCAACGGTGGAACGCCGAGTTTTCCTTGTGGGCGGCGCTTCCACCAGATCACTACACCGCTGACGGCGCTGAGCAGGATCATCAGGCAGATCAGCAACACGACGATCTGGTTGAATGGTCCGAACAGCTTGCCTTCATGCAGCATCACGCCCATCTCCGTGGCGCGGGCGACGTTGCCGTAATGCTGCCAGCGCACGTCGGCCAGCACTTCACCGCTGTACTGGTCGACATGCAGGGTGGCGTCGTTGCGTGGGTCGTCGGCGAACACGGCGATGGTGAACACGCCGCTGGCGGTGGTCGGGAAGGTGATGCTGTAACCCGGTTCGATGTTGCGTTGAACGGCAATGTCCTGCACGTCTTGCAGGCTGATGGTCGGCGCCGCCGGGGCGCTGCTGCCACCGTTGTGCGCCATGTGTTCGGCGTGGTCGCCGGACATCGGCATCGGCGTGTTTTCCATGGCCCAGGGCACGGTCTGGCGGGTTGCGGTGTTGAGGCTGCGGGCCTCTTGGTCGGATTTCGGTACGTTATTCCACATGGCTGCCGGGAAGCGGTTCCAGACTTCAGCGTATTGCTTGCCCCAGAAACCGGTCCAGGTCATGCCGCTGAGCAGCATCACCAGCAGAAACGCCGCGCCCCAGAACCCGGTCACGGCGTGCAGATCACGCCAGAGCACACGTCCGCGAGTGCTGAATCGCGGCCACACGATCCCCGCACCGGTTCGCCCGCGTGGCCACCACAGGAACATCCCCGACACCACCAGCACGACGCCCCAGCCAGCCGCGAGTTCGACCAGCCGATCACCGACGGTGCCGATCATCAACTCACCGTGAATGGCCCGGGCGATGGCTTGCAGGTTTCTCTTCGCGTCCTGCTCACCGAGGATATCGGCGTGATACGGATCGATGAAGACGTTGAGCTCGCTGCCGGCATTTATAACGACAAACTGCGCACTGCGCTCGGCATTGACTGGTGGCAGGTACTGCTTGATCTGGCCCTGTGGATAAGCCTCTTTGACACGGCGCAGCAACTCATCGGCACTGACGGTGTGATGGCCGGCCGGCACATTGAGCAGGCTGCCGTACATCAGTGGGTCGAGTTGCGGTTTGAACAGGTAAACGATGCCGGTCAAGGCCAGCATCRCCATGAATGGCGCAACGAACAGCCCGGCATAAAAATGCCAGCGCCAGGCCAGGTTGTAGAAATTCGGTTTGGGTTGTTTCATCAGGTGCTCCGCTTGGCGTGGATCTTTGTTGTTTGTTTGCGGTTGCTGCGCAACCGATCGCGAGCATTCGAGCGTCGACCGACTGCTCCCACAGGTCCAGCACCGATCCTGTGGGAGCGAGCCTGCTCGCGATGCCTTTAGAAGCTCATATCGACCTTGGTCCAGAACGTGCGCCCTGGTTCGTTGATCGCTTGCGGGTCATTGGCCGGGTAGCCGAACCCGGCGTTGCCGGCCAGGTTCAAGTGCTCGGCGTAGGCCTTGCCAAACAGGTTGTCGACGCCGGTACTGACCTTCCAGTGCTTGTCGATCCGATAGGCGCCGTTGAGCGAGAACACTCCGAAACCCGGGCTCTTGTCATAGTCTTTGCCGACCACGTTGCCCTTGTTCTGTTCGATGCGGTTCTGCGCCGCGACCACTCGCCACAAGGCGCCCGCGCTCCAGTTGTCTTCGCTGTCGGTCAGGCCGAAACGTGCATCCAGCGGCGGCATTTGCGGCAGTGCCGTGTCGTGGGTGGTGTCTTTGCCCCAGGCGTAGGCCAGGGTCGCATCGGCTTTCCAATGGGAGGTGAGGTTGTAGGCTGCGCCGAGTTCACCGCCCATGATGCGCGCGTTGATGTTCTCGGCCCGAGAGGTCGTGCCCATCATGCCGGGGGTGTAATCGAACAGGATGTAGTCGTGTACTTCGCCGACGTAACCCGAGGCCCAGGCTTCGAGGTCCTGGGTTTTGTATTGCAGGCCGACATCGAGCTGGGTGGTTTTCTCGGGCTTGATCGAGTCGAAGGCGTTGAGCGAACCGGCAGGGCCGGATTTTGGCGAGAACAGCTCCCAGTAATCGGGGAAACGTTCGGCGTGGCCGAGACCGGCGTAGAGCGTGGTCGGGCTGTCCGCCAGGTCATGTTCATAGCGTACGAAGCCGCTCGGCAAGGTATCGGCGCGGCTCTTGTCGGCGGTCGGGTTGGGTCGGCTCATCATCCCGGAGCCAATGGTCTGGCGAAAATCCTTGGCCGAGGCACGGTCCAGTCGTGCTCCGCTGATCAAACGATCACGGTCGGCGGCGTACCAGGTCAGCTCACTGAAAACGCCATAATTATGGAAGTCCGCATCCTTGTTGCGTGGCACGTCCTTATAGGTGTCGATGCCCATGGCGGCGCGCTGACGGTGTTCGTTGGTTTGCGCATCGATGCCGCTGATCAACTGCACATCGGCCCAGCGCCAGGTGGCCTTGATCCGTGCACCGAGGGTGCGGCGGTCGACGTTGGAGGCCATCGGGCCGGCCATCATCCCGGTACCGGATGGCGTGCGCAGGGTGTAGTTGTCCATCACGTGGTCGGCGTAGTTGTAGTAGACCTGCGCTTCGACTTTATCCAGCACTTCGCCGAGGTTCGATTTCTCGAAACGCAGGCCGAGGCTTTCGCGCTTGAACTGCGAACCGTCCATGCCGCGCCCGGCCGAACGTGCCTCGCCGTCGCCCTTGCCGGCGGTCAATTCCAGCAGCGTGTCGGTATCCGGCGTCCAGCCCACGGCGACATCGCCGTTCCATTTGTCGTAGCGTGACGGCACGGTGTCGTTGTTGCCGTCGCGGTAATCGTCGGCGTGCGCCGTGTTGCCGATCACCCGGATGTAACCCTGTGGGCCACCGGCAGCGGCGTCGACGAGCTTGTCGAAACGCCCGTTGGAGCCCGCCAGTAGGCTGGCGTTCACCCGGGTGCCCAGCTCGCCGAAGCTTTCCGGCTCGCGGTCGAACAGGATGGTGCCGGCAGAGGCGCCAGGTCCCCAAAGTACGGTTTGCGGGCCTTTGATCACGGTCAGCTTGTCGTAGGTTTCCGGTGAGATGTAGGAGGTCGGGGCGTCCATGCGGCCTGGGCAGGCACCGAGAATCATGCCGCCGTTGGTGAGTATGTTCAGCCTTGAACCGAACATGCCGCGTAGCACCGGATCGCCGTTGGTGCCGCCATTGCGAACCAGTGCGAAGCCGGGAATGGTCTTCAGGTAATCGCCGCCATCGCTGGCCGGCACCGGTTGGCGCGGGTCTTTGGGGTTGGTGACGATGGTCAGTGGCGAACTTGGGGCGATAGCAGTGATGACCGTCGGGCTCAGCTCTTCAGTGTGCTGGCTGTGGTCTGACGGTTGCTCGGCCGCGCTGGCCAACGGGGAAAGCAGGGCGCCGCACAGAATGGCAGTGGCCTGTTTGAAACGGGCGCGTGGCGCGTTCAGGGCGAAAAATGCCTGAGCAGCGCTCAAGCGTGTGTCAGCAGAAAACCTGGACATAAAGGTTCCATCAATCAGTCGTCAACAACACGGCCAGCAGCCTGCGGCTGTCGTTCTCTACAGTCGGCCGTATGAGTAGTGGTGGGTGTTTACGCGACGATGGGC
Organism: Pseudomonas sp. 05T35; assembly: GCF_056396605.1. NCBI lineage: Bacteria > Pseudomonadati > Pseudomonadota > Gammaproteobacteria > Pseudomonadales > Pseudomonadaceae > Pseudomonas > Pseudomonas sp. 05T35. The sequence goes on along the minus strand of NZ_JBFTLU010000087.1, from coordinate 10,618 downwards.
GGGGCGCGGGTGCGGGCGCCGGGGAAGACGGTTTGCCGGGCATGGCCCAGGCGGGGGGAAGGGCTGATGAAACTGTGGGCGGAAGGTGTGTCGAAGGCAGCGAACGACAGGCTGCCGGGCAGCGCGGGGCAGTTGAAGAGCAGGCTGCAATAGCCGCACTTTTCCCAGAGCGCATGATGATCGGGTTTGGGGGCGCAGTGTTCGGCAGCCGCTTGCGCGTTTTGCTCGGCGTGGGCGTTCGCCGACATGTCCATGCTCATGTCCATCGACATGTTCATAGGCATCGGCATGCGTTGATCCATCGGCATCGACTGAGAAATCAGTGGGCCGATAAAGATCATCAACATGGCGAACAGGCTGATCCAGCTACCGCGTGCAACCTTCAATGAGGTGTTACGCGGCACTGATCGCCTGACGCTGAGCGAGCGCCGTGCGTTCACAGGTTATTCTGGCTGTGATTACTGGGCGTGCATGTGCGCTTCGGTGCCGACGGGCGGTTGTTTCTGTACAGCGACCTCAACGGTCACATCGCCGGATTTTTCGAAATGCAGGGTCAGCGGGAAGCGCTTGCCGTCGCGGAGCAGGCTGCGGTCTTTGAGCTCCAGCAGCATCACGTGCCAGGCCATCGGCGCGAACGTGATGTCGCCGCCCGCCGGAATCTCGACGCTCGGCACTTGCTGCATTTTCATCAAATCGTTTTGCATCACATGCTCGTGCAACTCGGCTTTCCCCGCGATCGGCGAAGCAACGCTGAGCAGCCGGTCGGCGGTTTTGCCATTGTTGTGAATCACGAAATAGGCGGCAACCGTTGGCGCGTTGGGCGGTAGCTCTTGCGACCAAGGGTGTGCGATTTCCAGTTCGCCGGCTTTGTATTCATGGGCATTGGCAAAGCACGCAGGCAGCAGCAAGGCGGCCAGAACGATGAGTTTCTTCAACATGGCAGTTCTCCAGAACGATTAGACACGCAGATCAATTGCGACGGTAATCAGACTAGAGGAGAGGCTCGGGGATTGAGGCTGGGCCATTGCTGGCGCGGCGTCGGGATGTCGAGGGGCGGCGCCGGTCGGCTTCGATTGGCCTCGAAACGTGCGAAATAGAGTTGCGGAACATGGCCCGGCAACGCCACCAGAGGCGCCGAGCCCGAGCAGCACCAGCAATGCTGCATGTTCGAGTGATCGTCGTTTGAAGGGGCTTTTTGTTCAAGTTTGCCCAGAGAGATCGCCACCATCTTCGTCCCGCTGGACGAGCAGAAACTGCCCCACAACAACTGCTCGGCCGGCGACTGACTGGCACCTTGCGCCATCGCGCCGGACATTGGCATGGCGAGCATATTGAACAGCACTGCGAAGCAGGCGATCCAGGCAAATGCTAGCCGTTGTCGGGACATGGGTCATATCCGGTCGGGTGGGTGATCAAGCCGGGTATTTAGCCTGATCGGGGGCGATAAGTAAAAAACCGCCGTGCGGTGTGGTGTCGCAGCGCATTTCAGGCGGCTGTCGCGTGGAGCTTGAGACCCAAGGCCTTCATCACCTTCATGATAGTTGTGAATTCTGGATTACCCGTGCTACCCAGTGCCTTGTACAAACTTTCACGACCTAAACCTGCATCACGGGCAACCTGCGTCATGCCTTGTGCCCGAGCGATGTCGTTGAGCGCGGCACGTATCAACGCGCCGTCACCTGCATCTTCTTCAAAGCAGGCATCCAGGTAAGCGGCCATTTCCTCAGGGGTTTTGAGAAAGTCGGCGGCGTCGAAACGGGTGAATTGTTCGGCCATGATTTACTCCTCATTACCGATGTTTTGCGCCATTTGTTGAGCGCGTTTGATGTCTCGTTTTTGAGTCGACTTATCGCCTCCTGCCAACAGCAGATAAACCACTTCACCTTTACGAGTGAAGTACATCCTGTAGCCGGGGCCGTAATGCACACGCATTTCATAAACAGCCTCACCAACTGCTTCACAATCACCGAAGTTCCCATGCTCGGCAGCTCGAAGCCTGGCGACAAGGCGAGCCTTGCCGATGGTGTCCCTGAGTGAGTGAAGCCAATCGGCAAATGGTCGAGACTGTTCGAAGTCGATCATGCTGGATCGTATTCCTTGGGATACAGGTTGGCAAGCAGCACTTTCCTCGGGACGACCGTCATCAGCCTGTGAGGGCAGGTTCGCGCTTTTGGGGGAAGTGAGGACGCTAAGAGAGCTCAGGAAATGTAGAGCAGAGCCGTTGAGTCTGGCCAGACCGCTCTTTCGGAGAATGTTGCCTGTCGATTCGCTCTTATGGGGAGGTGTCAGGAATGGTCTGACAGTGACAGTGCAGTTAATACCGCAGCCACTGTTTCAAACTCCCGCTCAACCCCCGGCAACGCTGGCCGTTTGAGGATCAGCACCGGCACCCCGCGTTCGCGGGCCACTTCAAGCTTGGGTTCGGTGGCGCTGCTGCCGCTGTTTTTGCTGATCAGCACATCGATCTGCCGGCGTTCGAACAGCGCGCGTTCGTCTTCGATGAAAAATGGTCCACGTGCGCCGATCACTTCGCAGCGCTCGTTGCCGGGATAAACCTCCAGCGCGCGCAAGGTCCAGAACTGCTCGGGCGGGATTTCATCCAGGTGCTGCAGCGGCTCGCGGCCCAAGGTAAACAATGGGCGCTTGAACGGTTTCAACGCTTCGATCAGTTCGGCCCAGTCGTTGACTTCGCGCCAGTCATCCCCGGTCTGCGCTTGCCACGCCGGACGGCGTAGCGCCCAGCACGGGATGCCGCTTTGTTGTGCGGCGGTGGCGGCATTCCGGCTGATTTGCGCGGCGTAGGGGTGGGTGGCGTCGAGCAACAGATCGATGCCTTGATCCTTGATGAATTGCGTCAGGCCTTCAGCGCCGCCGTAGCCACCGACCCGCACCTGACAGTTCAGGTCGGTCGGCACCCGACCTACGCCCGCCAGGCTGTAGATGTGTTGCGGGCCGAGGGTTCGGGCAATCGCCAGGGCTTCGGTGACGCCGCCGAGCAGTAATAGACGTTTCATTGAAAATCTCCGGCATGACCGACGATGCCACCCTGGCGATCGATGGCAAACACCTCGACCTGAACCTGCCTGGGCACCACGCTGCGGGCGAAATCCAGCGCGTGTCGGCACACCGCATCGCCGAGAGCGATACCGGCAGCGCTGGCCATCGCCAGCGCTTGCTGGCTGGTGTTGGCCTCGCGTATGCCTTGTTGCAATGCAGCGTCAGCACCAACGTCCGCGGCCCATTCGGCCAGTTGCGGCAGGTCGATGCTGGAGTGTCGTAGACCCGGTGCATGGTGTCTTCGCTGGCGTTGCCGGTGCAGGCGGCGATGTGCAGGTAGCCGTTGGTTTTGGCGACATCAATGCCCTGGTGGATCGAGGCGATGTACGCCGCGCAGGAAAACGGTCGAACGATGCCGCTGGTGCCGAGGATCGACAACCCGCCAAGAATGCCCAATCGCGGGTTCATGGTTTTCAGCGCCAGGGCCTCGCCGTTCTCGACGTTGACCGTCACCTCAAAACCGCCGCCATAGCTGAATTCTTGCGCGAGCAGTAGCAGATGGTCGGAGATCATCTTGCGCGGCACCGGATTGATCGCCGGCTCACCGACACCCAGTACCAGCCCCGGACGCGTGACGGTGCCGACGCCCTTGCCGGCGCAGAAACGAATACCGGGTTCGGCAATCAAGCGCACCTGACTGTAGAGCAACGCACCGTGGGTTACGTCCGGGTCGTCGCCGGCGTCCTTGATGGTTCCGGCTTCGGCGCCATCGGCAGTCAGTCGACAAAACTCCAGGCGCATCTGCACCTGTTTGCCTTTGGGCAGCACAATCTCCACTGCATCGCTGGTCACCGCGCCGAGCAACAGGCGCGCGGCGGCGAGGCTGGTGGCGGTGGCGCAGCTGCCAGTGGTCAGGCCACTGCGCAGGGGCGCGGGTTGTTCGGCGGTTTCGTCACGCATCGAAGGGTTTAACCACGTCCAGCAAGGTGATCGGCAACGCCTGGCGCCAGGTGTCGAACTCTCCCAGCGGCTGCGCCTGAGCGATATGAATCCGCGTCAGCTCGCCACCGTGTTTCTCACGCCAGGTCATCAAGGTCATCTCGCTTTGCAGGGTGACTGCATTGGCAACCAGCCGGCCGCCGGGTTTGAGCTGCGCCCAACAGGTGTCGAGCACGCCGTCGCGGGTGACGCCGCCGCCGATAAAAATAGCGTCAGGTCGCTCAAGACCGGCCAACGCCTGCGGCGCGCTGCCACGAATCAATTGCAGGCCGGGCACGCCGAGGGCGTCGCGGTTGTGTTCGATCAGTTGCTGGCGGCCAGCATCGGCCTCGATGGCCAGCGTGCGGCAACTCGGGTGTGCACGCATCCACTCGATGCCGATCGAGCCGCTGCCGGCGCCGACGTCCCACAACAGTTCGCCGGGCACCGGCGCCAGGCGGGCGAGGGTGATGGCGCGCACATCGCGTTTGGTCAGTTGGCCGTCGTGCTTGAAGGCTGCATCCGGCAAACCAGCCAGGCGCGATAGGCGTGGACTATCGGGGGCRGTGAGGCACTCGATGGCAATCAGGTTGAGGTCGGCGACGACCGGGTCGGTCCAGTCGCTGGCGATGCCATCGACGCGTCGTTCGCTCGCGCCGCCCAGGTGTTCCAGCACGGTCATCCGGCTCGGCCCGAAACCGCATTCGCGCAGCAGCGCGGCAATCGCGGCGGGGCTGTGTCGGTCATTGCTCAACACCAGTAAACGAACGCCGCTGAACAGCTGGGCGTTCAGCGCTGCGATTGGCCGGGCAACCACCGACAGCGTGACGACTTCTTGCAATGGCCAGCCCATCCGGGCCGCAGCGAGAGAGCAGGAGGACGGCGCGGGCAGGATCAGCATCTCATCGTTCGGAACTTGCCGCGTCAGGCTGGCGCCCACGCCGAACAGCATCGGATCGCCACTGGCCAGTACACAGACCGGCTCACCGCGTTGCGCCAGTACCGGCTCAAGGGAAAACGGACTTGGCCAGAGCTGTCGTTCGCCACGAATGCACACGGGCAGCAGATCCAGTTGCCGTTGGCCGCCGAAAATCCGCGAAGCGCCCAGCAGCGCGCGCCGAGCATTCTTGCCCAGGCCGTTGAAGCCGTCTTCACCGATTCCCACTACTGTCAGCCAAGGGGCCATTTATATTCCTCAAACCGGGTGTTCCGACGGGCAGGCTTTTCATGCCGTCAGACAAAGCAGGCATAATACCGCGCCTTCGCTCGCGAAGTGCTTCTACCTCTTAGCCGGTCGCCCCCTTGAACGAACGTCAGATGCACACCGCCTTACGCCCCTCGGCCTGTCCGGGGTTGCTGCGTATCGTCCAGGCATCGGACGGCGGCATTTGCCGGATCAAGTTGAATGGCGGGTCGATCAGCGCTGCCCAGGCTATGGCTGTGGCCGATGCCGCCGAGCGTTATGCCGGTGGAGTGATTGAGGCGACCAACCGCGCCAATCTGCAAATTCGTGGAATTGGTAGCGAGCACCGGCCCTTGATCGACAGCCTGCTGGCCGCCGGATTGGGCCCCAAGACGGCTGCTGGCGATGATGTGCGCAACCTGATGCTCAGCCCGGGGGCCGGCATCGATCGGCACATGCTGTTCGATACTCGTCCGCTGGCCGAGCAGATCCTCGCCACCTTGCAAAGTCATGAGCGTTTCCACCAGCTGTCGGCCAAGTTTGCCGTGCAACTGGATGGCGGTGAGGCGCTGGCGATGCTCGAACATCCTCATGACCTCTGGTTGAGCGCCGTTGAACGTAATGGCGAGCAATGGCTGGCGTTCGGTCTGGCGGGTTGCCCCACGGATACACCGGCAGGGGCGGTGTTGCGCAATGACGGTCACGCCTTGGTGGTGGCGGTGCTGGAGCTGTTTCTCGATCTGGCGCGGCCGGATCAGACCCGCATGCGGCACGTACTGGCCGAGCGTTCGCTGGCATCGGTAGTGCAGGCCTTGGCCGAACGGGTGCCGCTGACCCCGATCAGTGATTGGCAACGTCCCGAGTCGCGCCCAGGGCTGCACATCGGTACTTATCCACAGCGCCAGGAAGGCTTGGTCTATGTGGGCGCTGTCCCGCCTCTGGGGCGGCTGGATGCTTCGATGCTCAAAGGTGCGGCGCACCTGGCCGAGGCGTTCGGTGACGGCAGCTTGCGTTTGACCCCCTGGCAAAGCCTGCTGCTGCCGAACATTCGCCCGCAGGATGCCCCGGTGCTCAGTGAGCGATTGCAGGCGTTGGGCTTTCTGGTGAGTGCCGATCAGGCGTTGGCGCATCTGGTGGCGTGCACCGGATCCGCCGGGTGCGGCAAAGGTCTGGCAGAGACAAAGGGTGATGCCCTGCAATTGTCCACACAGCTGCAAAGTCGTGGCGACCGAGTTCACGTTCACCTGTCCGGCTGCCCGCGCTCCTGTGCCTCCGCGCATATCGCACCGGTCACCTTGCTGGCGGTCAGCTCCGGTCATTACGACCTCTATTTTCGCGATGCAGGGCAGCCGGGTTTCGGCGCCCTGCAAGCATGCAACCTCACTATTGAAGAGGCCGGCGCAGCGCTTGATGCCCGCCCACGGAGTCCCCTTGATGCTTGATTACATCCGCGACGGTCAGGAGATCTATCGCAACTCCTTCGCGATCATTCGCGCCGAGGCCAACCTCGACCGGATCCCGGCCGATCTGGAAAAACTCGCGGTGCGGGTGATTCACGCCTGCGGCATGGTCGAGGCAATCGACGGTCTGCAATTTTCCGAAGGCGCCGGCAAGGCCGGACGCGATGCGCTGGCCGCCGGTGCGCCGATTCTGTGTGATGCGCGGATGGTCTCCGAAGGCGTGACCCGCGCGCGGTTGCCGGCGAACAATCCGGTGATTTGCACCCTGCGTGACGAGAGCGTTCCGGAACTGGCCCGCGAACTCGGCAACACCCGTTCGGCAGCGGCGCTGGAGCTGTGGCGTCCGCACCTGGAAGGCAGCGTGGTGGTGATCGGCAATGCCCCGACCGCGTTGTTCTACTTGCTGGAAATGCTCGATGCCGGCGCGCCAAAACCGGCGCTGATTCTTGGCTTCCCGGTGGGCTTCGTCGGTGCCGCCGAGTCCAAGGCGATGCTGGCGGCGGACAGCCGTGGCGTGCCGTTTGTGATCATGCAGGGCCGGTTGGGTGGTAGCGCCATGGCCGCCGCTGCGGTCAATGCCCTCGCCACGGAGATTGAATGATGCAGCAACCTGGACGTTTGATCGGCCTTGGCGTGGGGCCTGGTGATCCGGAACTGATCACCGTCAAAGCCTTACGCCTGTTGCGCGAGTCGCCGGTGGTGGCGTACTTCGTCGCCAAGGGCAAAAAAGGCAATGCGTTCGGCATCATCGAAGCGCATTTGCAGGACGCGCAGACCCTGCTGCCACTGGTCTACCCGGTGACCACCGAGGCCTTGGCGCCACCGCTTTCCTATGAGCAAGTGATCAGCGATTTCTATGATGCCGCCGGGGAACAGCTGGCAGTGCATCTGGATGCCGGGCGTGACGTGGCGGTGATTTGTGAAGGTGATCCGTTCTTCTACGGCTCTTATATGTACCTGCATGACCGTCTGGCCGAACGTTACGAGGCTGAAGTGGTGCCGGGCGTCTGCTCGATGCTTGGCGGCGCTTCGGTGCTGGGTGCGCCGCTGGTGTATCGCAATCAAAGCCTGTCGGTGTTGTCCGGGGTGCTACCGCACGAAGAACTCAAGCGTCGTTTGGCCGATGCCGACGCGGCGGTGGTGATGAAGTTGGGGCGCAACTTTCCCAAGGTGCGTCAGGTGCTGGAGGAACTCGGTCTGGCAGAGCGTGCGCTGTACGTTGAGCGCGCCACCATGGCCAATCAGAAGATTGTGCCGCTGGATCAGGTCGAGCCGATGTCCTCGCCGTATTTTTCCTTGATCATCGTTCCCGGCGAAAGGTGGCAAGGCTGATGACTCGTCCAGTTCCGGCGATTGTCATTCTGGGTAATGGCAGCCTCGCGACCGCGCGCAAAATCCAACAGCTGTACCCTGGCGCCCTGATCCACGGCCTGGCCGAACGGGTCGACGGCGCGGACCGCGTTTATCACGAATTTGGCGCGACGCTGCGCCAGCTCTATCAACAGGACACACCGATCATTGCCTTGTGTGCTGCCGGCATCGTCATTCGCACACTGGCGCCATTGCTCCTGGAAAAAGGCGCAGAGCCGCCGGTGCTGGCCGTCGCTGAAGATGGTAGCGCGGTCGTGCCGTTGCTCGGAGGGCTGGGCGGGGTGAATGTGCTGGCCCGCGAGATTGCCGATGGGCTGGGTGTGGCGGCTGCCATTACCACCAGCGGTGAGTTGCGCTTCGGCACCTGCTTGCTCAACCCGCCGAGTGGCTATGCGTTGGGTGATCTGGAATTGGGCAAGCGCTTTGTTTCGGACTTGCTGGCCGGTGAGAGCGTGCGTATCGAAGGCGCCGCCCCGTGGCTGGCGCAGGCGCAGTTGCCGCAGGATCCGCAGGCGCATCTGGCGATTCATATTGGTAGCGCCGAACGCGCACCTGCGGCCAATGAATTACGGATTTACCCGCAAAACGTTCTGGTTGCGGTGAGCGCCGATGTTGCAGATCTGCCGAACGCGGTACGCGATGCCTTGCATCAGGCGAAAATTGCTGTGCAATCGGTCGCATGCCTGTTGGCCAGCGATCTGCAGATGGCCAGCCCGGCACTGCGCGAAGCGGCGCTGGAACTGGGTGTGCCACTGCGTTTTGCGGCGGCTGCCGGGAGTCTCGGTGAACTGGTGCACAATGCGCTCGCGGAGCCGGTCAGCGTCTGTGACGTTAACGGAGTCACCATCGCGATGGCTGAGCAACCGCTTGACCCGTTGCAGATTGGTCGTGCTCGTGGCCGTTTGGCGGTCATCGGTCTGGGGCCTGGCGCTGCCGAACTGATGGTGCCGGCGGTCAAGGCGGAACTGACTCGTGCCAACGACGTGCTCGGCTATGAAACCTACGTGCGCATGGCCGGGCCGTTCCGTGCCGATCAAGTGTTGCACTGCACCGACAACCGCGAGGAGATGCAGCGCGCGCGCCACGCATTCGAACTGGCCGCCCAAGGTCGTTCAGTGGTGGTCGTCTCATCTGGCGATCCAGGCGTATTTGCCATGGCAGCGGCGGTGCTCGAAGCGCTGCACGAATCTACCGATACGAGCTGGCACAGCGTCGATCTGGAGATCCTGCCGGGTGTCTCCGCTTCATTGGCGACCGCCGCTCAAGCGGGCGCACCGTTGGGGCATGACTTCTGCGTGATGTCGCTGTCGGACAACCTGAAACCCTGGACGATCATCGAGAAGCGTCTGGACCTGGCGGCAGAGGCTGACCTGGCCCTGGCCTTCTACAACCCGATCTCGCGTTCGCGGCCATGGCAATTGGGCCGTGCGCTGGAAATCGTCGCCCAGCACCGCACGCCCGAAACCCCGGTGGTACTGGGGCGGGACATTGGGCGTCCGGGGCAGACGCTACGTGTTACCACACTTGGGCAATTGACCCCCGATCAGGTCGATATGCGCACCATGGTGCTGATCGGTTCATCCACCACTTGCGTGTTTTCGCGTGCTGAGGGGGGGGAGTGGGTTTATACACCGCGTTGGTATCCAACCAAGCCAGTCTCCTGAATAACGGCGACTTCACCTCGAGGTCGCTTGCGTTCTAATAATAATTAGCTTTGAAACTAACGCCGCCAATAAGTGGCGTTTTTTTTGTGTTCAGGGTGTGGCGGGCAGTTGGAAATATTTTGGGGCTGGAAACTATTGGCATAGGTTATTTTTTTAATAAGTTTGACGGTTGCGGTTGGCTGTCTTAGTTTTGTTTCTACCGCATGGAGCGGTGGTTAATGACTAAGGACGATGTATATGAAGAACGAAATAATCAATGTTGTTGAGGGTCTCCCTTTCGATGAGGCCGTGCAGGATAAATACTTTGAGGGAATTGAAGCTCAGTTAGTTGAGGTTTTCGCGCGCCCCCGACTCAAAATGCTTGCGAGGAGCAGTGGTACTCTGGCGAACCTCACCGCGGAGAAAATTGATGCGTCGGTCGTCGGTCCGTCCCTTGTGGTATTTGATCAGCAGCTTGGTGAAGATGATAAACAGGATGCTCTGGATAGTCAGGCCTTTGCCGAGGCTGTTGTCAGAAAGTTGCCTGCAGAAACATCGAGAGAGCAGCGATACATGGCATATAACGAAGCCTTGTCGGCGATTGGCTGGGTCACGGAAAGCTACACGTATAAGAAGTATGACTCCAAAAAGCTGACGCTGACGATGAACGATGCACTGTTGCAAGTGCTTGAGACCGTAATCAGCGCAGGCTCTGGGAATGTGTTGAGCCTGGTAGCGGCGGGTTTTGACAAGCTCAAGGGCGATAAAGCAGCACTGAAGATCGTGGACGTCGGAAGCAAGGAAAGTTCGGTTGTCAGCTTCAAAGCAGTTCCTTGTATCGTTACTCCCTCTGGGAATGTGTTGAGCCTGGTAGCGGCGGGTTTTGACAAGCTCAAGGGCGATAAAGCAGCACTGAAGATCGTGGACGTCGGAAGCAAGGAAAGTTCGGTTGTCAGCTTCAAAGCAGTTCCTTGTATCGTTACTCC